>JBKPOG010000230.1:0-9378 GCA_046732975.1 Pseudomonadota bacterium | reverse complement strand
AGGGCGCGGGCCCGCTTGGTCGAATTCGCTATTCGAGGACAACGCGGAGTTCGGACTGGGCTACCGGCTGGCCGCCGACAAGCACCTGGAGTTGGCGCAGCAACTGGCACACGAGATGGCGCCCGTGCTGGGTGAAGACTTGGTCCAGGCGGCGCTGTCGGCCCCGCAGGTGCGCGAGTCCGAGATTCGCGTGCAGCGTGAACGCATTGCCGAGCTGCTGCGGCGGTTGCGCGACTCAGGCGATCCGCGCGCGCCGGAACTCTTGTCCGTCGTGGAGCATCTGGTTCGGCGCAGTATATGGATCGTCGGCGGTGACGGCTGGGCGTATGACATCGGCTATGGCGGCCTGGACCACGTGCTGGCGAGCGCGCGCGACGTGAATGTGCTGGTGCTGGATACCGAGGTGTATTCCAACACCGGAGGCCAGGCATCTAAGGCAACGCCGCTCGGTGCGATTGCCAAGTTCGCCTCCGCCGGCAAGCGCGTGGCGCGCAAGGACCTTGCGTTGCAGGCGATCGCCTATGGCAATGTCTACGTGGCACAGGTGGCGATGGGCGCCAATCCGCAGCAGACATTGCAGGCGTTCCGCGAGGCGGAGGCGTATCCCGGGCCGTCGTTGATCCTGGCGTATTGCCACTGCATCGCGCATGGCATCGATATGCAGCGAGGCATGAAGCAGCAGGATCTGGCGGTTGCCTGCGGATACTGGCCGCTGTTCCGCTATAACCCCGCGCTGCGTGACGTGGGCGAGAACCCGTTCGAGCTGGACAGTCCGCGCCCGACGCTCAAATTCCGTGACTATGCGTATAACGAGACCCGCTATAAGGCGCTGGTGCAGAGCCGGCCAGAAGAGGCGGAGGCCCTTATGGCTGCAGCACAGGCGGCACTGGAAGAAAAATACCGCTCGTATGAGGAGATGGCCGGTTGGTCGGCGTCGCGCTTCCACCCGGCCGGCCTGCGCAACAGCGGGATCGCGGCCAAGGCGGGGGAGCGCGTTGAGGCGGATGCGGAGCAATGATAGCGTCGGTAGTATGAGTAGCTATGACGTCGATGTCTACGCGTGGAGCATGCGGCAGGGTGAATTGCTGCGCCGCCTCGCGGCGGGAGAGCGTGTAAATGACGCGGATCTCGATTGGCCAAATATTGCCGAGGAGATCGAGACGGTGGGGCGCTCGGAGCGTAGTGCAGTAGCGAGCCGCGTCGCAACTATCCTTGAACATCTTTGCAAACTGCAGGCATCGCCGGCAGTCGAACCGAGAATTGGGTGGCAGGCCACGGTCACCCGGGCACGGGGTGATGTCGAGCGTCTGCTCAGAGAAAGCCCCAGCATCAGGCCGTTGATCAGCGAAATGATCCTCCAGGAACTGCCTGCGGCAGTTCGTGTGGCTGCCATAGAACTCTCTCGATACCGAGAGGAGCCGCGCACTTCGTTGGACGTGCTGACATACAATGATAATCAGGTCTTGGGGGACTGGTTCCCGGATTGCGGCTGACTGGCAGCAGAAGGGGCGTGGCAGCAGACACTGACCGCCAGGCTGGTACCACAGACGAGAAACAGCGCGATGAACGGGCCCCGCTGTCAGAAGCGATCGGCGCGGTACGGCGTCAGATCGATCTCTGGCTGTTTGCCGGTGACGCTCGCCGCAATCAGCTGCCCGGTGATGGCCCCAAGCGTCAGGCCCAAATGCTGATGACCGAACGCGTAGAACACCGCCCGGCTGTGTGGCGATCGGCCAATAACGGGCAGTGAATCCGGCGTCGAGGGACGATAGCCAAGCCATTGGCGCGTGACGCGGTCCGACAGACCAGGCAGCGCTTCGCGTGCGGCTGGCAGCAGGCGGCGGATGCGAGAGAAGTCCGGCGGTGCGTGAAGGCCAGCCAGTTCAACGCCACTCGTCAGGCGGATCCCATCAAGCATCGGTGCCAGCACAAAACCACGCTCCGGAAACACCACGGCGCGATGTAGTTCGCCGGCCTCGCCTGGATCGATGTTCAGGTGGTAGCCGCGCTCGGTGTCCAGTGGGATGCGATCACCGACCTGGCGGGCAAGTTGCTTCGACCGTGCACCGGCGGCTATCACCGCCGCGTCGAAGCTGCGAAAGCCAAGCTCGCAGTCCAGGCGAACGCCGTCCTCGATCGGCTGAACGCCACGCACGCGCTCCTGGACAATGCTGCCCCCGAGTTGCTGGTACTGCGTGACATAGGCTTGGACGAGCTGATGCGGCGACGCGACGAACGCACTGTCCGGCTGAAACAGGCCTTTAACGTAGCGACGCGCCAGGCTTGGTTCGAGCTGGCGGACCTCGTCGGCGCCAAGCACGTCGTAGCGGACGCCACGCGCGCCCATGACATCGCGCTCGTACTGTGTGTGGGCGAAGCCCGCTTCGGTCTCGAACACCTTCAACCAGCCGACAGGGCGAACCAGGTGGTCAGCGCGGGTCAGGGAAATGAGCTCGCGATGGGCGTCGTATGCCCTGGTGACAAGCGGATGCAGTGCATCGGCGATCGCCTGCACCCGGTTGTGCCGGCCGGCGAGCAGAAAACGCAGCAGCCACGGTGCGAGCTGCGGCAGGTAACTCCAGCGAACGCGGACGGCGCTATCACGGTCGAACAGCATACGCGGAATATCGCGCCACAGAGCTGGAGTGCTGTTCGGTGTCACGGCACCAGCGACGATTCCGCCGGCATTGCCGAACGACGTCTCGGTGCCAGGGGCGCGCGGGTCGATCAGTGTGATGCTCTGACCGGACCGTTGCAGATGCAGGGCGCACGACACGCCGACGATCCCGGCGCCAATAACCGCGACTCGCATCAGCTCATCGATGGGCGATCGACACTGGCTCGCCGACCGGATCAGAGGTGAGAAAGCCCAACGTGTCGCCTTCGAGTACCAGGCAGGTCATCTTGCCGCCGAACACGGCGCCGGTGTCGATCGCAATTCGATTGTGGCGCACCACCGGATCGCGCACCGGCGTGTGACCATGAACCACCACTGCGCCGAACGACATCTCGGAGTAGAGAAACGGCTGGCGCATGCGCAGCAGATCCTCACGCGCCTGCTGCTCCAGCGGTACGCCGGGGCGCACGCCGCCGTGGACAAAGAAATACCCGCCATCGCTGTGGGTCAGCGTAAGGCCGCGCAGAAAATCAAGATGTTCGGGCGGCACCTGCTCGGGCCAGCTTTCGCGTGGCGAGTCCGGATCGATGCCGTAGCTCTGCAAGGCCGGGGCGCCGCCGGCGAACAGCCAATCGGTCGCCGCCGCGCGATCGCCCGACAGGGCGTGCAGCATGGTCTCGTCGTGATTGCCGACCAGGTTGACGACCGGAAGGCCGGGAACCGGTGTCTCGGTCAGCAGCCGTTGCAGTACGCCGGCGGTGTCCGCGCCGCGATCGACGTAATCACCGATATGCAGCAGCAGCGGTGCTTCGACTGGCCGCCGCGCCAGATCTTCGGCGATGATCTCGTGCAGATCGCCCAGTTGCACATCACATCCGTGGACGTCGCCGATCGCGTAGATACGTCGGCCTTCCGGAAGGCGGGCGGGGGCTGGAGAGAGAGTGATCAACGCCTGAAGTGTCGAGGAACGCGGCGGCGGCCGCGTTCGTATATCACCACGCTATCGAAAAAGTGGATCGCCTGCGTGCTGCGACAGAATTCCGTGACGGCATTTTGCAGCGCCTCACCTTGGTCGCTGCCGAGCACCTGGAAATTCTCGCGCTTGCCTGTCCATTCCATCAGCTGTGCGCAATGGGTGAACGAGAATTGCAGAAAGCTCTGCTGATCTTGCCGATCCATGTATGAGCCACGCCAAAGCGAGGTGTGCGTGTCTTCGACGATGTACAACCCGCGATCGCTCAGCGCCGGGTAGAGCTCCTCGAATGCGGTGATCTGCTGGTTGGCCGTGTGTCCGCCATCGTCGATCACCACGTCGGGCGTACCGATCTCGCGCAGCACACCGCGCAGGAAAGTGCGGTCCTGCTGGTCGCCGATGAACACCCTGGTGAGGAGGTCCTCCTGCCGCTTGGCAGCGGGATCGATGTCGATACCAAAAATATGCGTGGTGGGACCGAAATAATCGCGCCACATCTCGCATGAGCCACCGAGTTCGACGCCGATTTCAACGACCACAGGATTGGTGCGGCGGAGCGGGGAGAGAAACCGATCATGGATATCGAAATAATGGTCCCATTTATCCATGACCCGGGTATTGCGGTGCTGTGCATAGAAGGAATAGAGGTCGTTCATCATCCGCCTCGCAGCCAGAGCAGGCGCTATCGCATCAAACAGGGAGCAGTGGCAACACCACCCGGCTGGATCGGTCGCAATCGACGAAGACGGTGTTCACCGCGATGCGCCTGCGCCGCGCCACCCCCTCCGGCTCGCCAGTATTCGGGTTGACGTCGAACTTGGGGAAGTTGCTCGACGAGATATCGAGCCGTATGCGGTGACCCGGCAGGAACAGATTGGCGGTCGGGAACAGCGTGATGCGGATCTTCACAACCTCGCCGGGTGAGCGCAGGCGCGGACGCGCCGGATCCTCGGCATAGCGCAGGCGCAGGATGCCGTCGCTGAGGTTCATTCCATAGCCCTTCGGATAGTCGACGGAAGGTGGATACATGTCGATCAGCTTGGCGGTGAAGTCGGTGTCCGGACCATCGGTTGCCACGAACAACTCGGCCTCGATCGGTCCGACCACCTGCAACGCCGCATCGAGCGGTGCGGTCTGGAACACCAGCACATCCGCGCGGGACGCGAGCGGCAGATAAGGTGGTGAGCAGCCGAAGAAGTCCGGGCCTTCCGTCTGGTCCCACGCGCCGGCATAGGCGACGGGATCGAGGCTGCTCATCGCTCCGCCGATCGTCGGCACCGGACGCGAGGGGTCGAAATCGTATGAAAGCGGGGCGCTGCCGGTGCGTGGCGGCGCGCAATCGAGGCGGCCATCGCCGTGCAGATGGAACGCGGTGAAATCGACTCCAGGCGGTGGCCAGTCTTGGGCTTCGACCCAGCGTCCGCCGTGCTCCAGCCGACCAGCCGCATTGCAGCGTCCGCTGCCGCCCCCCATGACGAAGATGCGCACCGGCGGCTCGTCCAGCGGCGCGCCCTTCACCACGTGGTCGAAGAAACGCAACCGATAGGCGCGCCAGTCACCGGCCCACGAGTCGAGTGCCGCATCGGAGCCGAACTCGACGTCGCCGAAGCAGGTGTCGCTGCGATCGCCGTGTGTCCACGGCCCGAGGATCAGCCGCTGCGGACCGCGACCGGCACGCTTCAGGCCGGTGTAGTTGCCAGTCGCGGTGAGCGGATAGGGATCCCACCACGATGACATATGCACGCATGCTGCACGACTGTATTGCTCGTGCCAGCGCTGCGTGCAGATCCCAAGCTGCTGCCAGAACTCGTCAAAGGCGCCATGCGTCCACTGGTCGAACAGATAGGCTTCGTAGTCCGGATGGTGCCGCAGCGGCGAATGCCCCGGCTTCCACGGCATGCGGGTGAACCATTCGCGGATGTCTTCGCCGGCCAGCGCCGCACGCATCACAGGGTTGGCCTCTGCCTCGGGGGAGACGAGTGCATTCTTGAACGCCCACGTCGCCTGCTTTAGTTCGAACGCGCCTGACTGGCGGATGCCCGACTGCCAAGAATTCACGAAGCCGCCGCAGTCCAGCACCTGCGCTACCAGGCCAGGTGGATCGAGGCAGGCCAACGCCGCCTGCGTGTGTGCCGCGTAGGAGAGGCCCATCGTGCAGATGCGGCCATCGCACCACGACTGGTCGCGCAGCCAGGCACAGGTGTCATAGCCGTCCTCGCCATCCGAGAGGTATTTGACGAAGCGACCCTCGGAGCCGTAGCGGCCTCTGGTGTCCTGGTAGACGACCGCATAGCCGTGCCCGGCGAAATAAGCGGCGATGTCGGCGCGCGCGGCAGGCGTGCGTTTGGCCGCGGTGATTTCGCTGCGGCTGGTCTCGGCACGGCCATAGGGCGTGCGTTCCATGATGACCGGAAACGAACCGTTAGCATCCGGCAGATGTATATCGGTCGCCAGGCGGATGCCGTCGCGCATCGGAACCATATGGGTGACAGGCGGCATCGGATTGCTCCATGGCTGGCGAGGTCTTGCTAGCACGCCTGCATGCATGCGCCAGCCCTTCGAAAGGGGCCCTGGCCGCCACAGTCCCGCCGTCATCTTCCGATACCGTAACATCCTAGTGGCGGCATCGCCGGATCTACTCAACAGCCGACAACAATGCGCTTTCTTCAAGTTTATGCCCGCGTGCTCGGGCTGCTGCGCGCCGAAGCCAAAGTGGCTGTGGTGCTGGCAATCGCCAACCTAGCGATCGCTGGATTTCAGTTCCTTGAACCGATGCTGTTCGGTCGGGTCATCGACCTGCTGTCGCGTTCGGCGAGCATGCCCGGTAATGCCTTATGGGCTCAGGCAACACGATTGCTCGGCGCCTGGGCGGGTGTCGGCTTGTCATCGATCGGAGCGGGCATCCTGGTCGCGCTGTGTGCCGACCGTCTGGCGCACCGGCGCAGGCTCGACGTCATGGGCCGGTTTCATGCCCATGTGCTGTCGCTGCCGTTGGCCTTCCACGGCGCAAGCCATACCGGCCACGTGATGCGCGTGCTGCACGGCGGATCAGAGGTGCTGTTCGGGCTCTGGCTTGATTTCTTCCGCGAGCAGTTGTCGGCGTGTCTCGCCGTCGTCGTGCTGCTGCCGCTGAGCTTGTTGCTGAACTGGCGTCTCGGCGTCGTGCTGGTGGCGCTGGTCGCAGCGTTCATCACGATGACGACGTTTGTCATCCGGCGAACCGAGGCCAAGCAGCGATCGGCCGAGCGCCAGCACAACGACCTGGCGGCGAGCGTTCAGGACAGCCTGACGAATGTCGCTGTGGTGCAGTCGTTCGGCATGCATCAGGACGAACGCAGGCGCTTCGGCGAAATGGCCGCACGCCTGGTCGCGACGCAATTCCCGGTGCTCGGATGGTGGGCGTTCGTCACCGTCATGGGACGCGCTGCCAGCACATGTGCGGTGTTTGCCATCATCGTCGTCGGCACTGTGCTGCACGTCGAGGGCAAGGCGGATGTCGGCGAGATCGTCTCGTTCATGGGGCTGGCAACACTGCTGATCGGCCGCCTCGAATCGACAATGTGGTTCGTCGCCCGGCTGCTGTCGCGCGTGCCGATGCTCGACGAGTATTTCCGCATGCTCGATACCAGGAGTTCGGTTCCCGAAGCGCGGGACGCCCATTCGCTTTCCGTCACCTCCGGCGAGGTGCGCTTCGAGAACGTGTGCTTTGCCTATCCGACCGGCGATCCCGTGCTACGCGGCGTCGATTTCGCTGCCCTGCGCGGATCGTGCGTCGCTCTGGTCGGGCAGACTGGCGCAGGTAAATCGACCGCGATGAACCTGTTGCAGCGGATGTGGGATCCGTCTTCTGGTCGCATCACAATCGACGGGCAGGATCTGCGCGATCTCACCTTGGAGAGCCTGCACCGCAGCATCGGCGTGGTTTTCCAGGACAGCATGCTGTTCAACCGTACCATCCGCGACAATCTGCTGGTCGGTAAACCCGATGCGACGCAGTTGGAGATCGAGACGGCGTGCCGCATGGCCAAAGCGCATGATTTCATCCTGCGCCAGCCGCGGGGCTACGATACGATGGTGGGTGAGAGAGGCACCACGTTATCTGGTGGACAGAAGCAGCGTCTGGCAATTGCCCGCGCGCTGCTGAAGAATCCACCGATCCTTATTCTTGATGAGGCGACGAGTGCGCTCGATGCTGCGACGGAGGCCAAGGTATCCAAGGCTCTGCGCGTGCTGATGGCAGGGCGGACTACCTTCGTCATCGCGCACCGCTTATCCACCATTCGCGATGCCGACGAGATCCTGGTGTTCGATAATGGCCGGATCGCCGAAAGGGGATGCTTCGAGGATCTGCTGCTCCGCAACGGCCAGTTCGCGGAACTGGTCGCCAGTCAGCTGACCAAGACGGATTCGGCCCCATCACCAATCGTTGCGGCAACCCGCGCTGTGGTTCCTGACCTGAATATATTGGCCGACGCTGCGGATTGATCAGTCAAGCAGCCGTGACGTGCGTCATGCAGTGTTGCGAAGACACGCAGGTATATGAGCGTTACCTGTCGAGCCGGAAAAAAGACTTCGGCCAAGAGGACGCCCGATGGCAACACCAACCGTTCCGATCACGATCCGGCGGAAACAGCGCGCCGCGCTGATCATGCTGGTGATCGCAGGCACGCTCAATTACCTGGACCGCTCGACGTTATCTATTGCGAATGTGCTCATTCGTCAGGAGTTGCGTCTCTCAATCGCCGATATGGGTCTGCTGCTGTCGGCATTCTTGTGGGCCTATGCATTCGCGCAGTTGCCAGGCGGAGCGCTGGTTGATCGCGTGGGACCGCACCGTCTGCTGGGAGCTGGACTGGCGCTTTGGTCGATAGCGCAGGCGGCGGCCGGTTTCGTCGCGTCCTTCTGGCAGTTCTCGATCGCACGCGTGTTCCTGGGCCTGGGCGAGGCACCGATGTTTTCCTCCGCGGTCCGGGTCGTGCGGGATTGGTACAATGTGCGAGATCGGGGCTTGCCGACGGGGATCTGGAACTGCACGTCATCGCTGGGGCCCGCGATTGCACCGCCCATCCTCACGGCACTGATGATCAGCCTTGGCTGGCGCTGGATGTTCGTGATCATGGGCATCGTCGGCATCGTTGTCGCTGCTGTGTGGTTACTGACATATCGCGACGCCACCGAGACGCAGTTCTCTGACACCGAGAGGCATTATCTGACCGAAGGCGAAGAGGACCTTGTGCAGAAGCCGGTTAGTCTCTTCGATTGGCTCGGCCTGTTTCGGTTCAGGACTACGTGGGGATTGGTGATCGGGTTCTTCGGGATCGTCTATATGGGCTGGTTGTACCTGGCCTGGCTGCCCGGCTATCTGGAACTTCAACGGCACATGTCGATTCCCAAGACCGGGATTGTCGCGGCGATTCCCTTCGCCTTTGGCGTGCTGGGCAGCATCGGGGGCGGCTGGATTGCTGATTGGCTGATGCGCCGCGGCTTTTCGCCGGTCAACAGCCGCAAGCTTCCCGTGATCGTCGGGCTGCTGGGCATGGTCATCTTCACGGTCGTGGCGGCCGAAACACCGAGCGACGTGTTGGCCGTCGCAGCGATCTCTGCAGCGCTGATGTTCGGTGCGGCGGCGAGCGGTATGTCGTGGGCACGTCGTCGGTCGCCGCGCCGGCGAACTGCACGGCATCGCTTGGCGCCATTCAGAACTTCGGCGGCTATCTGGGCGGTGCATTGGCGCCTACCGTGACCGGTTTCATCGTGCAGGCGACAGGGAACTTCGCGCCAGCCTTGC
>JBKPOG010000229.1:0-13213 GCA_046732975.1 Pseudomonadota bacterium | reverse complement strand
ATCATACCCAGCTCGAACGGCCGCCGCACCAGCAGAAAATTGACGTAGGTGAATGTGCCGATGAACGCGAACAGGATGCAGAAGCCGAGGATGAAGGCCGCCTGCAGCGAACGGTCGCGTATATTGTCAAGCCAGGCGCTGAACGCGCTCGTCATCGCAAAACCGTCAACCGGTTTTGCCGTCTTGCGTCGCAGCGCTATGAACACTAATGCCGCTCCGCACATGTTCAGTGCAGCGAACACCGAGAAGTTCCATGCAAGGCCTAAGTGGTCTGCAACGGCGGCCGACAAGAGCCTGCCGAACAGATTGCTGGCGACGTTGCCGGTAATGTAGGCGGCAACGGCTCGGCGGACAGCAACACGACGGTCTCCTGGCCGAAATTCTTCCACCAGTGCGAAGTTGCGTGCGTCTCGGTCGCGACCTCGCCGGCTCGGTGGACAATCGGGACGGCACAGGTGCTCGCATATTCGACGATTTGGCCACTGACGATGTAGATGATGGCCGGGCGATTGGCATGCTCATGCCACGGCACGACCCCGCCTGACTTGACCTCGAGACGGCGTAGACGCAGCAGGCGATCTTTTACGACCGCGGGTTCCTTGGCGAGGTCGACCGAGGCAAGGACCGCATCAGTTACATCCTTTGCCGGGGTACCGTTCATCTTCTCACCGCTGCCGTCCGGGCGCATCTTGTCGGCAGGACAGCTTCCGGCCTGCGCGGCACTGACAGACGCCAGGGCCGCGAGGATCACCGCGGCCATTGCAATGCGTCGGCTGAATCTGTTGGTTGTCGGGGTCATGGTTGTTGCTCTCTTCTATTGCACCTGGCCTGCTTGGCCAGGACGACACGGGCACAATCCCTCCGACCACACCTCGAACGGAAATGCTGATACATTCTTGACTTGATGCGTTTAGGCTATCGCGCTGGTCGACTCCCCGCACACATGGGCAAATGGCCGGGAGCGACATACGTCATCCCCGCCGTCTGCGTCTCGAACGATCTTGTCCGCAAGTCGACTAATGCGCCTTCACACTTGCGGTGATGGATGCGATCACCTCCGACGCCTGTTCTAATGGTGAGCAGGAGAGTCGGTCTCTCGCCCGGACCCAAGTTTGCTGACACGGTCACCGTCCTGACCGTCGGCGACCAGCCCTGCCCCTCCAAGTAGATGTCCAGGATGAACGGCTGCGGGTTTGCCGGAGGCTGGTTGGTTTGCGTCACGTCGCCAAGGCTATCTTCTGCAATTGGGCGTAGTATCGCTGCTCCGCTTCGGCTGGTGGCATATTGCCGATCGGCTCGAGAAGGTGGCGATGGCTGAACCAATCGACCCATTCGAGGATGGCGAACGCGACAGCTTCTAGCGATCGCCAGGGTCCTCGTCGGCGGATGACCTCAGTCTTGAACAGGCCATTGATGGTTTCGGCCAGCGCATAATCATAACTATCGACAACGCTGCCGACTGAGGGGTCTATGCCTGCTTCAGCAAGGCGCGTTCCGTAAGTGAATGGAGACATGTTGGGCAGATTCAATTGGTCGTCGCAACACGATCTTGTTGGTCATCCGTGAGATCGGAAACTCACCGCGCATTGCCTCATAGCGCCGTGATGCGTACTGAGACCGCTTTCAGTCAAACTGTTGATACTGACGGCCCATTGCGCTGATTCATGCATTAGACGGGGGCAGTGGTGAGCGTCCAAGGATCAGGTCGGCCGCTCGATCGGCAATTGTCATCACTGCGGCATTGGTGTGAGCGGATGGCATGTCCGGAAACACGGAGGCGTCGACGACACGCAGTCTCTCCGTGCCACGCACAGCAAGATCGGGTTCCAACACCGAATCAGGTCCCCGTCCCATCGCACACGTGCCAGTTGGGTGATTTATGGTGATGGCCGTCTCTCTAATAAAAGCCTCGAGTCCCGCGTCACCCTCGCCACCTGAGCGGGGCACAATTTGTCTACCGCGGAAGCGGTCCAGTGGTTTCTGACGAGCGATCTCCAATCCAAGGCGGCATGCCTGGAGGAGGGCCGTAAGATCGGCTGGATCGGAAAGGAAGTTGAACTCAATCCGCACCGGCTCCAGTGGATCGGCCGAGCGAAGCGAGACACTTCCATGGCTGCGTGGATGCAACAGCACTTGACGGAGGCTGGTGATTTCCGGCGGACGTGGGCGAATGCCTGGAATCCAAGTCCGTGCATCCTGTGGCCGTCCACCTCCAATCAGGAATTCGATATCCGGCACGTCAGTTTCAGCGCAGCTTTTCACAAAGCCTACGAGTTCGACCGGGAGCGAGGTTGCCGGTCCATCACGCAAGAACCATGCTCTCGCCATAGCCGCGGTGGCGCGATCGATCCGCAACAGATCTTGGAATGGGCTGGGCTCCAATCTCGCCCAAGCGAGCGTTGCCGTAAGATGGTCCCGGAGATATCGCCCCACGGGTAAATCGATCAGCGGCGCGATGCCTACTGCGCGTAGGTCTGCCGCTGGGCCAATTCCGGAGAGCATCAGGAGCTGAGGCGAACCAAATACCCCGCTACACAAGATTGTCTCGTGCTCCGCAGTAAGCTGCTGCGTCTGGCCCCGATCGATCACACGCACGCCGGTTGCCCGCGAGCCACGCATCATCACCGATGCCGCCGTGAGACCGGCACGGACCGTCAGATTTGGTCGATGGATCGCCGGACGCAGATAGGCATTCGCCGCCGATGCACGTCGACCATTATGAATGGTGTATTGGACGCGGCCGAAGCCGATGCCGTCCTCTCCGTTCAGATCCTCGGTAAGCGGCCAACCTGCTTCTCGCGCAGCTTCGAGCCAAGCCGCTACTATGGGGTCGCGCTTCTTTGCCCATTGTATGCCGAGAGGTCCGTTTCCCCCACGCCAAGGTGTCTCTCCGCCCTCCCAGCTTTCCGCCCGTTTAAAGTAGGGGAGCAGATCGGCATAAGACCACCCGATTGAACCTGCTCGCGCCCAACGATCGAAATCGCCGCGATGCCCGCGGGTATAGACCATGATGTTTACTGAAGAAGATCCACCAAGAACCTTGCCGCGCACAACTTCAAGATGTCGACCATTCAAGTTTGGCTCTCGCTCACTCTTATATCCCCAGTCGAACATCTTGTGTTGCTGCAACTTTCCAACCCCGAGTGGGATTTGGACATAGGGGTGTCGATCTGATCCACCGGCTTCCAGAAGCAGCACACGTGCGCTGGGGTCTTCCGACAAGCGGTTTGCCAGCACACAACCGGCCGAACCTGCTCCCACGATAATGTAGTCAAACGCAGTCGCACTTGTCATGGCCATCCCCGTTGGTGATGTTCCACATCGTCTCTTTGGTTAAGCCGCCTACAGGCCCGCCTCCTACAGGACAGGTCCTATGACGCTTCAGTCGCTGATGAGGTCGTAGTCTCCTGGTCCCCTTGCGGAACCAGAACCGCTGCAGCGTCTGTTGTCGAAAGCACATCTTTTATCGATTGTGACGAGACGGCCCTCCTCAGAAGTGCCCAGAGCAGGTGGCTTCCAGATCAGTGCCGGTCAGCCTCTTCGCTCAGACCAAAGCCCCCGGATTCCGAACGTAGTTATCCTTGATCGCATCCGCCGCCCAACAGGCCAGCATGCCAATCGTCTCCGTCGGCCCGTTCGCGGGGTTCTGCGGAAATGCACTCCCTCCCACCACGAACAGATTCGAAACGTCCTACGACTGCAGGTACTTGTTCACGACGCTGGTCGACGGATCGTTGCCCATCACCGCACCGCCGACATTGTGCGTGCTCTGATACCCCACCAGACCGAAATGCGTGCCCTTGCCCTTGCCGCCCAGGTGCGAACCGTTCAGCGCTCGGCCGATCTCCACGCAGCGCTCGTCGACCCACTTCATCATGCGCAGTTCGTTGTCGTTCCAGTCGAACGTCATCCGTAGCAGCGGCAGGCCGTACGCGTCTTTGTAGGTCGGGTCGAGATCAAGATAGTTGTGCCGGTAGCTCAGGCAGGTGCCATGACTGGTGATCGCCATGTTGCGGCGGTAGTTGTACGCCACGGCCTTCTTCCATTCGCCACCCCAGCGCGGCGTGCCCGGTGGCACCACCTTGCCCTTGATCGGCGCGGCGCCGCGCGCCGAGGTGTTGACGTAGGCGCCGCCGATGAACCCGAGAGGGCCGCGGTCGATCACGTCACCGTTGAGTTCGTCGATCGACGTGTTGAGCTGGCCGCCGCCGATGAACGGATTGAATTCCCGATTATCGAAGAACACGTGCACGGTGCTGCCCTGCTGATAGGCGTAATTGCGGCCGACAACGCCTTTGCCGGTGCGTGATTCATACGGCGTGCCTATGCCCGACAACAGCAGCAGCCGCGTGTTACTGAAGCAATACGCACCCAGGACCACGATGCTCGCCGGTTGCTCCACCTCGTTGCCGCGCGCGTCGATGTAGGTGACGCCGGTGGCCTGTTTGCCAGTGGAATCCGTGTTGACGCGCAGCACGTTGCACAGCGGGCGCAACTCGAAAGTCGGCTGCCGCGCCAGCGCAGGATGCACCGACGTCAGCGGATTGGCCTTCGCCCCTTGCGCGCAGACATGGCTGGAGCAAAACCCGCCGCGCGCGCATTCCAGCATCTGCACGCGGTACGCGTTGCGGTAGTCCGCCGTCATCGCCGCGGTCGGGCCCTGGAACGGCACATAGCCCAACGAGCTCACGGCGTCGGCGAACAGCCTGCCTTCATACGAGGGCCGGGTCGGCGGGTTTGGGTACTCGCGCGAGCGCGGCCCTTCGTGCGGATTGCCCCCTGGCTGGATCTCGCCGTTCACGTTGCCGGCCTTACCGCCGACGCCGAAGATATGCTCGAACTGGTCGTAGTACGGTTCGACCTCGTCCCAGGTAACGCCCCAGTCCTGCAGATGGCAGTCCTCGGGTATGAACGATGCACCGTAGCGTTCCTTGATGCGCGAGTGCATTTCAAAATCATGCGGCAAGAAGCGGCGCGCATTGCCGCCCCAGTGTGCCGCCGTGCCACCAACCATCTCGCCTGGCTTGAACGCGCCCATCTCGCGCATCGGCAGTGCCGTCTGCGCGTCATTGTTGCGGAACGTGATGGTGTCGCGCGCCAGGTTCTGAAAGATATCGCTATGGCGATCGAACTTCAGTTCATCGTACACATTAGGCTTGTAGAAATCGGTGTTCACATCGAAAGACCGGCCGCGCTCCAGGCACACGACACGCAACCCGGCGCTGGCCAGTTCCATTGACATGATCGAGCCCACGACGCCGCTGCCCACGACAACGACATCGACCGATTTCAGTTTCGCATTCGCCATCTCAGTTCGACCTGTCGCGCTTAATGATCACATGCTTCGGAAAGCCTTCCGCGTCGACCGGCACCTTACCGGTCTGGACGTCCAGCACGCTGACGGGCTCGGCGTAATAGGGCTCGCTGCTGGTGACCAAATGGCGGTATTCGCCACTGGGCAGTCCGGGGAATCCGAGCAACTTCCAACCCACTTTATCGCGGTTGCCGCCGTACAGCGGATCGGCGAAATAGCCTTCGTCAGTGTTTCGCCAGAGCAGATCGAAGAAGAATTTCGATGACAGCGAAGGCAACGCGATCTCGTCCCTCTCCAATTGCTCGAGCAAACGCAGCTGCCGGTCGGCGGGAAGCTGCGCGAAATTCCGATCGAATGCTGCCTTGCAGTGCTGGTTGATCTCGCGAATCGCGATACGGTAGACCTCCTGTGGCGTGAAGCGCGATTGGTAGCCCTGCTGCGGGGTGCCCTCCATCCACGGGCCGCCACGATACATTCGGCCGTGCGTGCCCCAGGAGCCGGCCAATTGGCGGTCGATGTAGACGACCACGCCGGCATCACGCGCCCCGGGGCCAAGCTCATCGGTGGGGATCAGATGCTCAACGGCAGCTTCGAGAAAGCGAATCTCGGGCTCCAGCAAATACAGATAGGAAGCCGCGATCGGGTTGTCGCTCAAGGTCGTCTCCGCAGTGCATCCGGGTGGTGCGACCCCATCAATAAGCACTGCCCCTCGATCAGCTCAACCCTGCAACCTCCGCATAGGCCCGCAGCTCCCGCTCGACATCGTAACCGCTAGTCCCGAAGATGATGCCGGTGGCGCCCCTGGCCTCGAGCTGCGTCAGACGTTCGCGCAACTCATCGCGCGTGCCCGTGAAGGTCATCTGTTTGGCGGCGGATACGTCGACGAGCGCGTCGTGGCCGTTTGAGACGTCGAGGTTATGACCGCGGTGAACCGAGAGGTGGCGAACATTCTCGCCCACACGCTGGACACTCGCCAGCCACGCTGCACCGTTCGGCAGTTCCTTCACAGTTTCCGGGTCGGTCGTGTATCTATGGTGATAGGCAAGCGCGACGATCGGTTTGAGAGCGGTCCAGGCGCGCGGCGAGGTGACGGCCTCGCCATCATCGAGGACCGTGCCGTTGGTTGACACAAGGCAGGTCTCGAATGCTTCGGCCGGCCTGCCGAGGGAAATCAGGCCGTCAGCAATCTCTTTGGCGAGCGCGCGGGCCTTGGGGCCTTGGCCGGCCATGTAGATTGGCACGTTGATCGGACGGTCCGGCAGCCAACCGTCGGACGCGAGGATCTGGGCGAGACCGCCGTCGATGTCGGCAATGTCGCCGCGCAGCAATGCCTTAACCTGCGAGATATGCGTACGCATGCTCGCGAGGCTCAAGGGCTTCTTCCCCATCCCCGCACGGCCTGTGAAACCGGTGCCGAACCCAACCATCAGGCGTCCCGGGGCGATCTGTTCGAGTGTTGCGATGGCCGATGCCTGAGCCATCGGATGGCGATAGCTCGGGATCAGTACGGAGGGGCCAAATTTGATGCGATTCGTTTTCTCGGCAATGCGCGCGAGAGTGACCCATATGTCGTGGCCGAAGGCAGGAACCTCGGGGCACCAGACGGCTCGGAAGCCGAGGTCTTCTGCTAGCAACGCGTATTCGACGGTTCGCGGACCGGGCGGCAGGCGGAAATCATAGGTCAGCACGGGGCGCTCCAGGGATAAGTGTTGTCAACGAGAGCATTACGACATGCGGGTTGGTCAAGCCACTGCGCGCTGAACGCAGCACAGTCGGCAGAATGGGGCTTTGAAGTCCGCCATGGAGATGCGGCCGTTGAGGTGGAGTAAACGTAAGGCTCTGCTTGTTCCACCTCGGCGTCCGTGCCGAGAATGGCCATGAGTGTCATTATGCGCATTGATTAGAACGGCCACCTATGTGATGTGGCTATCTCTCGCACCCGGGCGGCTGGCCCCATCGTCGGAGCAGACCTTGCGATCACTCAATGTGAACAGGTTTGGTCGATGAAAGCGAGCACAGCCGCCGATGATGTCGAGCAGCTAATTCGAGCGCACCCGACTTTAGGGATTCACCCGTACATACACCCCGGGGGAACCGGGTGCATGCGTCATGGCCTGCCGCATGCGCGGCGAATTGGGCGAGGAATGTTGCTGTTGATCCTTCCACTCCGCGCTTTCGGGCACGGCCGTACTGGCAAACTCGTAGACCGTGCTGTAGCCGCTGGTACCCTCGAGAACCCGATAGCGGCGGGCATAGATCACCCCCGGCACCTTGCGATAGCCTGGCACGTACTCCCCACTGTACCAGGCGTTCCACTCCGCATCGACCCCGGCGGGGACGGACATACGGCCAATCTGCAACACCGGCGCCATGCCACGCTCCGGCATTTCTATGCCGTCCGGGTAGATTTGTTCCCCGACAACGCGTGTCAAATTCTTCCCAATCACCGACGGCGAGACTTTCTGTCCCCATGGCGTCCGCGGGCGGTCAGTAAACGCCGGCGTCTGCATAACCGCCACGTTTTCCAGTTCATAGCATGCCAGATACTGCGGGCCACCCTTGACTGCTTCGTAGCGGGCCGCTGAGAGAATGCCGGGCACCGACAGCAATTCAGGTAGATGTTCCTTGTTATACCACTCATTGAATTCCTGCACGTCCTTGGCGTCGATATCAACATACACCATGAATATCCCGCGACCTTTTTGTGGCATGTTTCCATCTCCTCTGTGAAGCGTAGCCGCCATCGTTTTGCCTTGTCGGTTACGATAGTTCCGCACGTCCAGTTCGATGAGCGGCGACAGGAAACGGATCTATGCCAGCCGTGATTGAGGAAGTGCGTGAATGCGACAACAACAACCCACCGAGCGACTCTGTTACCGCGCCTGTCGTCGACTCTAACGATGGATAAGTATGTCGATTTACGATGGCATTTGGCCGAGATAGTCGCGCTTACCGACGTTGACGCCGGTGCTGCGGATGATGTCGTACGCCGTCGTCGCGTGGAACTGCACCTGCAACATCGCAAAGTGGTACAGATAGTTCTGACACTTGAACTCTCGCGGCTGGCCACCCACCGGGACCGAGATAACGGTATCGTCCTTGCCGTCGAGCTGATCCGCGCGCAGCCCTTTCAGGAAATCGACGGTCTTGTCGATGCGCGCCTGCATCTCGGCGAAGCTGTTGTCCTGGTCGGGGAAGGACGGCAGGCTAATCCCGGCGACCCGGCCGGCTCCGCAGGAATGCGTGCAGACCTGCCGCACCTGCCGCTCGAGCGGGAACATGTCCGGGAAGAGCCGGAGGTTCAGCACCACGGTGGTATCCCATTTCTGGCCCGTGGCGTGCTCCTCGGCCTTCTGCAGCACAGTCTTAAGGCCACCGAGCAACTGCAGGCATACCGGCACAAAGCCGCTGTACATCGTGATTGCCATGGGACGCTCTCCTTGAAGGGTTAGGAAAGATTGCAGGCGATCTTAGCCCCTGCCATCGAGGAGACAAGGGATAAAGATGCCGCTACCGCACTTGTGGCAATTCCATGCGCGCTACGCGGGCGAAGGGTCGAACGGCCGCTTCGCGTCGATAGCTGCCGAAAAGCATCCTGCAGCCGATGTCCTCTTCAGCATTGCGCCACACCGAGACCTGCCGCTCCGCTATTGTCCAACCCCGGACACAGTATTCCGCAAGCCTTGCACTCATATTGCCGATGAACTGGTACGGATTCAGCTCCTGCATGCGCACATCTCCCAATCACTCAGGTCCGCTGTGCGCCCACTACGGCAGCTGTGAGCGGTTGGCTGCATTTGCGAGATCACAACACATTGGTGAGATACCTCGCGCCCGTCATGCAGCCAGCGCCTCCTGGTCGATCATCAGGGCTCCAGCCTTTAGCCGCGGGATAAGCTCGCGCCCATACTCGGACGCATCGTTGAACGGCTCGAATCCACGCATCAGAAATGAGCTGATGCCCATCCGATAGTATCGCAGCAGTGCGTCGGCAACCTGCTCTGCCGTGCCGACCAAGCAGGACGTGTTGCCCTTGCCACCAGACAGAGCGGCTACCGGCATCCAGAGGCGCTCGTCGTGAACATCGCCCCGAGCGGCAATGTCGACAAGACGTTTGCCTGACAGATCCTGGCCGCGAGGATGCGGCGGAGCGACTTGCAGCTCCGCCAATATCTTGTTCGCCCTGTCCCAAGCCTCGCCCTCGGTGCGGCCGATGACTGGGCGAAAGGACATGTTGAATTTCGGCGCGGGACGACCGAAGCGTGCGGCAAGTTCGCGGAACTCAGTCATACGTTCCGCCGTCTCGGCTCGCGGCTCGCCGAACATGGCAAACGTGTCGCAGTGCTGTGCGCCCATGACTAGCGCTCCCGACGAGGAGCCGCCGAATAGCAACTCCGGATACGGCTCTTGGATCGGCCGGACATCCGGGAACACCTTGCGTAATTTATAGAAGCGACCGTCGTAATCGAACGGCTCGGTACATGTCCAAACGCGGCGCATGACATCGAGGTATTCCGCCGCTCGTTCGTAGCGTTGATCCTTCGGCGTGAAGTCGCCGTCGCGCTCCATATCCTCATCGCTGTTGCCCGCGATGATATGGACAGCGAGCCGGCCGCCCCAAAGCGCATCGAAAGTCGCAATCGTACGTGCCGCGAGCGTAGGTGCCACCAACCCCGGACGGTGCGCGACGAGATAGCCTAGCGTCGTGGTCTGCGACGCAGCATAGGCTGCCACCGCAAATCCCTCGGCGGAAGACGAGTAGTAGCCGACAAGAACCAGATCGAATCCGGCCTTCTCGTGCATCTGGGCGAACTCGCCAAGGAAGGATGCGGACACGCCGCCGCCGATCACATGCAGCGCAGCACCAGTCGGAGGAGCAACACCGATCATACCAATGACTCGGACAGGCATTTGAACGCTCCCTCAACGCGCCGAAACGGCCGGCATGGTTTGCCACCCGGCTTATCGGGTCAATCCCAGAAGGTGCTCAATCCGGTCCTGGACGCTATTGCCTGATCGAAGACCGCCTTTCGGTGCGCTGAATGGGTCGGGTGTGGCCGAGCCCTGGCAGTGGTATTCGACATCCGCTTCTGATCGAAGTCTCACCTTTCCCAGCGTCGGTCCGCATAGCACCTGACCGTCAGTCTAGATCCGGTGGCCGCAGCCTAACGGCCAAAGAGGTGCCGCGCTGAGCTGCATGCACCAAGCGATCGAGCGTGTTGAGGAAGGAAGAGCGATCCCGCCGCGTCAGTGCAGATGGGCCGCCCGTGTCGATGCCGGTTTCACGCAGATGCTGCCTGAGAGCTCGGCCAGCCAAGGCCCCGCCAATGTTGTCGATGGTCCATTCCTGCCCATTAAAAGCTAGAGCTCGGGCACCGCGGGCAAGGCAGCGTGCAGCGAGGGGTATGTCAGCGGTGGCACAGACATCGCCGGCGCTGATCCTTTCGGCAATCCAGTCGTCCGCTGCGTCAGCGCCGGCTGAAACAACGACCAATTGGACGTTCGATAACCCAGGCCCGCGGATCGGACGAGAGCCGTTGGACACGACGTGCACCGCAACGTGAAGTCGGCTTGCAACCCGATAGACTTCTTCGCGCACCGGACACGCGTCGGCATCGACGTAGATCGCTGTCATCCGCACGCCCATTACGCGCTCCCGACAGAACCGGCAACAGGTGTTCGCAGTCACCTATGTGCGCGTCGGCCGATACGCACTGCGTCGGTCGGCTCAGCGACCGCCCGCTCTCATTCGGGCCAGCGGAAGCGCTCCAAGTTGAAGCGGTTCCTGTCGTCGAACTCGACGCCTTCCTCTTCCAGCAAGCGCTGCTGGAAAGCGTCGCTGCCATGGCGGGAGAATGTGTAGGACACCTCGCCCTTCGCGTTGACGACACGATGCCATGGAATATCGGTCGTCGTGTCGAGGTGCTGGAGTACGTAGCCAACAAGGCGCGCGCGCCTTGGCAGGCCGGCCATCGCGGCGACCTGGCCATAGGTGGCAACCCAGCCCTTGGGAATGCGGCGGACTACAGCGCAAATCGCCGTGGCGGCCTCGTTGCCCGGCCTTGGGGTAGTCCGGAGCAGCGTGCGTTTCGGCGGCATCCGCAGCTCTCGTCGTCAGTAGGATAAGCATAGCGTGGCTTTACGGTCTGTCACGCCGCGTCTGGACGTCGACCCTTGTACGCTCTCCGGCCAAGCCGGACCGGAAGATCGGCGCAGCAGTCGCACCCATGATGGCGATGGGCCGCGCCATGGTCGAAGACGAGCAGGCGAAGGGGCCAGACGGTCTTCTTGCAAATCCGATCTTTCAATAACGGTAGCATCGCGTAAAACTTTGGGTGTCCTAATAAAGCGCAGGTCTTCTGCCCATCTTGGTCATTCCACTGGTTTCGGTCAGGGCTCCAAAGCGAACTTGCCACAACAATACGCGGTTCGGCAGGAGTGGGTAGTTTGCCGCCTGACAACAGCTGTCCGGCGACTACAGGCGGGTGCTTATTCGCTCTCCTCGCGCCCGAGCACGACGTGCGTTGCGAGGTCTGTGGCAGTGGATTCCATCACGCGGTAGCCGAGGGCAGGAAGATCCAAGCCCTCGAACATCGCCTCGCCCCGTCCCAGCAGGACAGGCGAGAGCGCGAAGTGCAGTTCATCGATCAGGTCGGCCTGCAGATATTGGCGAACCGTCGAGACGCCACCTCCAATCTTGACGTCGCGTGCTCCCGCGGCGTCGCGTGCGCGCTCGAGCGCGGCGTGGATCCCGTCCGTCACAAAGTGGAACGTGGTGCCGCCCTCCATTACGATCGGCTCGCGGGCATGGTGCGTTAGGACGAAGGTCGGAGCGTGATAGGGCGGATTGTCTCCCCACCAGCCCTTCCACCCGTCGTCCTGCCATTCTCCACGCACAGGACCGAACATGTTCCGGCCAAGGATGAAGGCACCGAAGCCGTCCATCGAGCGGTGGGCAAAGGTCTCGTCGACGCCCTCCGAGCCACCACCCTTGCCGAACATGGCCTTGAAGGTCTTGGTTCCGAAGAACCAGCGGTGTAGCTCCGCCCCGCGCCTTCCCAGAGGGTCCTTAAGACTCTGTTCAGGGCCCGCCCCGAACCCATCGAGCGACAAGGAAAACCCGGCGACCCTGACACGCCCCACCACAGCCCCCGCTACCGCTTGCAACATGCTACGTTGCTGAACCAGTGGCTGCAATCAGAGAGCACGAGCGCGGCATTGATCGGCGAGTTTGGGTTGGTAGCCGCCGGACGGCCACATCACGGGATGTCAGCTTTAACCTGATGCGTGACCGAAAGTTGCTGTTCCGCAAAGGGCCGATGCCGGACGTGCCCGTCGCGACCAGAGCCCCGGTCATGCTCAGTACGGTGATCCACTCGATTCATCGGCTGCGTGGTCAGGAAGGCGGATTGCCGGGTAATCTGGAACCGATGAAGAGCAGGCGGATCAGAAGATCGACGCTGCGGTCGCGCTGATGATGGCGATCGTGTGCGCTGGTAGAGGACGAGTAGGCCAAGGGTCTGGGCGGATTTCTCGCAATCCGATCTTGGGTAGCACGCAGGTCGCATCCACTTTGGATGCTCGCCCGGTCGCGCTCAGGTTCGTTGTGTCCGGTTGAGGCTGTCGAGATGCGACGAGACTGTCCAAATCTGGGCTACGCTGCCCGCCTCCGCATCAGCCAAGGCACACCACATGCAGGTAGGATCGGCCGGCCGCATGCTGGAACGTCTTCAACGAATAGGCGATGCGCTCAGGGTCGATCATGCGGGTGATGAACACGAGATTGGAACGATGATCATCCGACGGCCAAGCGGGCCGACTGGAGTGAGCTACGGCATGCATTTGTACTTCGAGCTGATCAAGGCGGGCAGGCTGGTAGACTCGCACCCTATCTGAGCG
>JBKPOG010000228.1:0-18340 GCA_046732975.1 Pseudomonadota bacterium | reverse complement strand
GTTGCCAGGCTATGAGTTCGCCCTCGCAAGGCCCGAAGCTGCGCGACGGACGCTGCCGCATCGGGTGGCTTGTCGAACCAGACTCCATCGCAAATCAGGATCTGGTCGGCCCCGATGACCGTCGCATCCGGTGCCTTACGGGAAACAGCCGCCGCCTTGAGATGCGCGAGACGCAGAGCGGTTTGTTCGGCAGAGGCGCCTTGCGCTCGCGCGTTTTGCTTGACGGCTGCTTCGTCGATGTCAGCCGGCCATATCTCGAACTTGAGACCTGAGGCCATCAGCAGAGCACGTCGGGACGCCGATGCGCTGGCGAGAATGAGGGGAGGGTTTGGGCGCTGCAGCATCAGGCGGGGGCGCCGGCGTCAGTGCGTCGACGCGTATGCCAAGCGTCCATGAGTTGCAGCACGGTCGCCGCAGTCTCCTCGATTGATCGGCGCGTCACGTCGATCACCGGCCAGCCGCGCCGGTTGCATAGCCGACGTGCCCAGAGCAGTTCCGCCTTTACCGCGTCCTCGTCGATGTAATCGCTGCTGTTCTGGCGCGCGATGGCCACGGCGTTTCCTGTTGCGATCAGGCGCAAACGATGGCGGCGGATCTCGATCAACGCCTCTGGATCCAGCGTCAGGCCGACCACGGGACATTCGACGGTCTCCAGGCCAACAGGCTCCGGCAAGCTCGGCACCAGTGGCACATTGGCTGCTTTGATGCCGCGATTGGCCAGATAGAAGCAGGTCGGCGTCTTCGAGCTGCGCGACACCCCAACCAGCACCACATCCGCTTCAGCCAATCCGGGCTGAGCCTGGCCGTCATCATGAGCAAGCACATAGTGCATGGCGTCGATGCGACGGAAGTAGTCGGCATTCATCGCATACTGGCGTCCGGGCCGCGCCGAGGCTTCTTCCCCGACGTAATCCTGCAGCAGGTTCATTACCGGCTCCAGCACGTTCACCACCGGCACATCGAGACGCCGGCAGGTCGTCTCCAGCTCCCCGCGCAAGGCGCGATCGACCACTGTGGACAACACCGGACCTGGCTCATGCTCGATGCCCTCGATCACCCGATGGAGCTGGAACCGGGTCCGGATCAGGCTCCAGCGATGATAGACAATGTCGGCGTGCTCGAACTGGACCGTTGTGGCCCGGGCAATGGCATTCAGCGTCTCTCCGGTCGCGTCGGATACGAGGTGCAGGTTGATGCGGACATCAGGCATGGCTCTGAGGATAACGGGGAAAGAGAGGGCTGCCAGCACAATGTGTACCACCTGCGTGCAAATCGGGGATGAGCCGAGCTGCGCCGGGTACTGTGAGCAAATCCTGAAGATGGGATGAGGAGACTGGGATCTCACCGAATTATCGCGGTGATTCAGCTGGTTGGGCAATGGGCTTCCCGTGGATAGAGCCAGCAAACTTGGTGGACCAACTTGATCCACGTAGTTCACACCCCCTAACGCCTCCTCTCCCATTCCTTTATCTATTCTTCCTGTTAAAGCGATAGGTATGGAGCGAACAGCGAAGCCGTTTCTGAAGGTTTTCGCCGGCGAGCCGGTCTGGCCACCGCCGATCTGGCTGATGCGCCAGGCCGGGCGATACTTGCCGGAGTATCGGGCGGTGCGGGCGAGGGCTGGCGATTTCATTACGCTATGCACGACGCCGGAACTGGCGATCGATGTGACCATGCAGCCGATCCGTCGTTATCGCTTCGATGCTGCGATCCTCTTCAGCGACATTCTGATGGTCCCCTGGGCGCTCGGCCAAGGGTTAGATTATCGCGAAGGCGAAGGTCCGGTGCTGCCGCCGCTTCGCTCCGCGGCAGACATTCGATCGCTGCAACTGGAGCGGCTGGGATCCGAGATCGCACCGATCCTGCAGACGGTCCGCGGGGTCCGCCACAGTCTTGCACACGAGGGCTTTGCTGATTGTTCGCTGATCGGCTTTGCGGGCGCACCGTTCACGGTTGCCTGCTACATGGTAGAAGGCGGCGGCTCCCGTGACTTTGCGGCGACCCGGACGATGGCCTACGCCGAGCCCGTGCAGTTCGGGCAGTTGATGGAACTGCTGACCGAGGCGACGGTGCGATACCTGTCGGCGCAGATCGATGCCGGCGCAGAAGCAGTCATGCTGTTCGACACCTGGGCTGGCATCCTTCCGCCAGCGCAGTTCCGGGAGCACGTCATTGGGCCGGCAAAGATTATCCGGCTGCGGCTGAAGCAAGACTATCCCGAAGTCCCGGTCATCGGCTTCCCTCGTCTCGCCGGCGCGCTGATCGGTGACTATGTGAGCGCCACAGGGATCGATGGGGTTGGACTGGATAGCGGGATGGAGTTGCGCTTCGCCAAACAGGTCATCTCAACGCGTACGGTGATGCAAGGGAACCTCGACCCAATGGCGTTGGTCGCTGCTGGCTCGGCGCTACGGCGCGCGACGGCCACCGTTCTGGACTTTGCGAAGGGTCGGCCGTTCGTGTTCAACCTGGGCCACGGCATCGTGCCACAAACGCCGCCCGAGCATGTGGCGAGCCTCGTGGAGCAGGTGCGTGCGGCCTAAGGTCGCTGTCGTTCTCTTCAATTTGGGCGGCCCTGATCGACCTCAAGCGATCTGGCCTTTTCTGCTGAACCTGTTCAACGATCCTGCGATCCTCAGGGTGCCGTTTTTCGTCCGGCCGTTGCTGGCGCGCCGGATCGCGTCAGCCAGGCTGGAGCCAGCGCGCACCAGCTACGCCGTTCTCGACGGCCGTTCGCCATTGCTGGATCTGACGCAAAAGCAGGCGGCGGCGCTCGAAGCCGAGCTGTCGGAGTTCGAAGCACGCTGCTTCATTGCCATGCGGTATTGGCATCCGCTTAGCGATGCGACGGCAAAGACCGTGCGAGACTGGGCCCCGGATGAAGTGGTTCTGCTGCCGCTCTATCCCCAGTACTCAAGCACGACCACAGGCAGCTCGCTGACAGCATGGCGGGAGGCGGCCGCGCGGGCAGGGTTGGTTGCTGCGACGTCGGTGGTTTGCTGCTACCCGGTCGATGCGGACTATATTGCCGCGACCGCCAGCCTGCTGCGCCAAGCCTGGCAGAAGGCGCGCGCGGCACTGGATCCCGGTATCCCACTGCGGATTTTGTTCTCCGCCCATGGCCTGCCCCAGCCAATCGTGGATGCCGGCGATCCCTACCAGTGGCAGGTGGAGCAGACTGTTGCGGGCGTGGTCGAACGTTTTGGCCAGCAGTGCGAACGGACTATCTGTTATCAGTCGCGCGCGACACCGCAGCGTTGGCTCGAGCCCAGCACGGAGCATGAAATAGAGCGTGCCGCGCAGGACAAGGTCGCCATCCTGGTGGTGCCGATTGCTTTTGTGTCGGAGCATTCCGAGACGTTGGTGGAACTCGATGTGGATTACGCCGGCTTGGCGGAGCGACTTGGTGTTCCGGGCTACTTCCGGATGCCGACACAGAACAGCGACACCGCTTTTATTGCTGCACTAGCCGGACTGGTGCGCCGGGCGCGAAGCGGTGAGCCGAGGCGACGTCTTTGCCCCACCGCGTGCCGCTTATGTCCAACTTCGGCACCTCCCGATCCAGCGACATGACGATCCCGTTCCTGTTGTCCTGCTACCCTTGGACAAAGGCGCTCCACATCATTTCGTTGATCGCCTGGATGGCCGGCATGCTCTATCTGCCGCGGCTCTACGTCTATCACTGCGAGATTCCTCCAGGTTCGGTGGAGAGCGAGCGCTTCAAGGTGATGGAGCGCCGGTTGCTTCGGCAGATCATCAATCCGGCGATGATCGCGACCTGGAGCTTTGGCGTGTTGCTGGTGTTGACCCCGGGCATCATCGGCTGGTCGGCCGGATGGTGGTACGTGAAGCTTACGGCCGTGCTGTTGTTATCCGGCTTCCATGGGCAGCTAGCGAAATGGCGGCGTGACTTCCTGGAGGATCGCAATACCCGGCCACAGCGCTTCTACCGCGCGGCCAACGAGGTCCCGACCGTGCTAATGATCGTGATCGTGGTCATGGTCGTCGTCCGCCCGTTCTGAGGCATTGCCCTCGGGGTAATCTCTTGACTTTGCCTGCTGATCGTCCCACCTGGACTGTTGACGGGGGGCGGCCCGCCTGATTAGTGTCAAGCTTACCTCCGTGCGGCGGCGGTCAACGTCGCTAGAATCTCACACCATACGGGATCGAATCTGGCCATCCTCCGCGATGGTTGGCAACGACACACCGGGCATCCTTTTCTGTCCCACACCACCAATCGGACTGCGTCCATGCATCTTGCCGAACTAAAGGCCAAATCCCCCTCCGACCTCCTCAGCTACGCCGAATCGCTGCAGATCGAGAACGCATCATCACTGCGCAAGCAGGACATGATGTTCGCGATCCTCAAGAACCTGGCCGAGAACGACCAGGCGATCCATGGCGAGGGAACGCTAGAAATCCTGCCCGATGGCTTTGGTTTCCTGCGCAGCCCCGAGGCAAACTACCTGCCGGGGCCCGACGATATTTATGTGAGCCCGAGCCAGGTGCGTCGCTTCGGCTTACGAACGGGTGACTCGGTCGAGGGCCAGATCCGGGCACCAAAGGATGGCGAACGCTACTTCGCGCTGCTGAAGGTCAACAGCATCAACTTCGAGCCCCCGGATTCCGTGCGGCATCGGATCAATTTTGATAATCTGACGCCGCTCTATCCTGATGAGCGGCTGAAAATGGAAGTTGAGAACTTCCAGTCGGTCGCCAAAGGCCCGAGCAAGGACTACACGCCGCGGGTCATCGACCTCATCTGCCCGATCGGCAAGGGCCAGCGCGCGTTGATCGTATCGCCGCCCCGCACCGGTAAGACGGTGATGATGCAGAACATCGCCACCGCGATCGCTTCCAATCATCCCGAGGTGTTCCTGATCGTGCTGCTGATCGATGAGCGGCCCGAGGAGGTCACCGACATGGCGCGTTCGGTGAAGGGCGAGGTGATCAGCTCTACGTTCGATGAACCCGCGACGCGGCACGTCCAGGTGACCGAGATGGTGCTGGAGAAGGCCAAGCGTCTGGTCGAGCACAAGCGTGACGTGGTGATCCTGCTCGACTCTGTCACCCGACTGGCGCGCGCCTACAACACGGTGGTGCCGTCGTCCGGCAAAGTGCTGACCGGTGGCGTGGACGCCAACGCGCTGCAGCGGCCGAAGCGCTTCTTCGGCGCGGCGCGCAATATCGAAGAAGGTGGCTCGCTTACCATCATTGCGACTGCGCTGATCGACACCGGCAGCCGGATGGACGAAGTGATTTTCGAAGAGTTCAAGGGCACCGGCAACTCGGAAATCATCCTGGATCGCAAGCTGTCCGATAAGCGCACATTCCCGGCGATCGACATCACCAAGTCGGGCACGCGCAAGGAAGAACTGCTGGTCGAGAAGAGCACGCTTTCAAAGATGTGGGTGCTGCGCCGCATTCTGAACCCGATGGGCACCGTGGATGCGATGGAGTTCCTGCTGGACAAGCTGAAATACAGCAAGACCAACAATGATTTCTTCGACGCGATGAACACGTAGGCTGGCGCATCGTCGCTGGCCCCCTCAGGGGTGTGGGATGTCTCATCTGAGGTTGTTGCTGCTCGCTCTGCTGGTCAGTAGCTGCGGAGGCAGCAAGACTACGGGATCGCTATCGGTCGTTTGCGGCAGCGGCACCCAACTCTTCGGTGCATCGTCCATCGACGTTCTTGGCGACCTTGCGGATGGACGTCCGACGATGGAATTCCCAGATCCCGCGAATCGCGAAAGCACTGGGACCATCTCGGTCAGGCCACACGATCATTGCAAAATTACGCCGGGATAAACCTGTGTGCCGCCACTCTGGTCGCTCTGTTCAATCAGCTCACCTGAGCTGATTCGCCACCTTATCGATACCTGCCTGCACACAAGGTTCGTCGACACCGGGCGAACCAGAGACGCCAACTCCGGCGATCACTTCCTCCGCCAGCCTCACCGGTAAGCCGCCGGGAATTGCGATAACACTTGGCAAGGTCACCTGCTGGCGTACGACCGGGTTATTGTCGGCGTAGCGCTTAGCATAGTCCGAAGTCGCTACCCGGAAGCTGAGCGCCGTGTACGCCTTCCGGCGTGCATTCTCCATGGTGTGTGGCGCTGCGCCGTCAGCACGCATTGCCACCATCACCTCGCCTGCCCTGTCGACCACCACGGCGGACACGGAATAGCCCTTGGCACCGCAGCTCTCGATCGCTGCTTCGGCGATTGTGCGGGCCATCAGATAGGATAGGTCGCGGTGCGTAAGCGGTTGCCCCATAACCGGCAACGCGAGGGTGGCGCCAAGTGTGGTCGCAACGGCAATCATACCGAAATCCCATAGCCGCCGGTTGGCGCCGCTCGCGTTGCTCAGGATCATCGTCTTCCCCTCTGCAGCGGTTACACTCTCTGTCCGCCGTCGATATGGATTTCTGACCCAGAGATATAGCTGCCGGACTCGCCGCACAGAAACAGCAGCAGGTCGGCCACCTCCCTGGGCTTGCCCAGCCGGTGCAAGGGAATGTCGTTCTCGACGATTGATTCCGTGCCGGGCGACAGGATGCCTGTGTCGATCTCCCCCGGTGACACCGCGTTGACCCGCACGCCGGCAGGGCCGAGATCCGCAGCAAGCTCGCGGGTGACAGCCCAAAGCGCCGCCTTCGATGCGGCATAGGCGGCAGAAGCGAACGGATGCACGCGCGATCCGACGATAGAGGTCATGTTCACCACAGTGCCGCGGGCAGTCTCCAGCGGGGCACGTAATCCTTGCACCAGTGCCACGCAGGCGAACAGGTTGACGTTGAAGATGTGCAGCCAGTCGGCATACGCCATTTGCAGCGCCTGTATTTTGCTGCCGTCCGCATGTTTGGGTGAGATCGCCGCATTGTTGACCAGTGCATCCAACCGGTCGCCAACGATGTCGCGCAGTCGCGGCATCCCGGTGAGGACCTGATCGATATCTGCCAGATCCACCTGGATGTGATTCTTCGCACCCCCCTCCCAGGGACAGCGCGCGTCGAACGGATGGCGGGAGATGGTCAGGACGCGCCAGCCGGCGTCACTGAATGTCTTGACGGTCGCATGGCCGATGCCGCGGCTCGCCCCGGTCAGCAGAAGTACGCGCTGTCGTTCGGTCATGACCGATCCCTTTGCGGTGGTTGCCGATGATTGCCAAACATGCAGATATCTTTATATAGCGTCGCCATTCAGGCAGGAGTGACCTCGCATGGCGACCCCCGACTATAAGGTAAAGGACATCTCCTTGGCCGAGTGGGGCCGCAAGGAAATCGCCATGGCCGAGGATGAAATGCCTGGGCTGATGGCGACCCGCGAGGAGTATGGCGCATCCAAGCCACTGAAAGGCGCCCGTATTGCCGGCTGCCTGCATATGACGGTGCAGACGGCGGTGCTGATCGAGACCCTGCAGGCGCTGGGCGCGTCCGTCCGCTGGTCGTCATGCAACATCTTCTCCACCCAGGACCACGCAGCGGCAGCGGCAGCGGCAGCCGGTGTGCCGGTGTTCGCCTGGAAGGGTATGGAAGAGGACGAGTTCTGGTGGTGCATCGAACAGACGGTGCGCGGGCCCGACGGCCAGGGGGGGGTATGGACGCCGAATATGATCCTCGACGACGGCGGTGACCTGACGTTGCTGATGCACCAGAAGCACCCCGAAATGCTGAAGGACGTGCGCGGCATCTCCGAGGAGACAACCACCGGCGTGCATCGCCTGCGCGACATGGCCCGTGACGGCAAACTGCTGACCCCCGCGATCAACGTCAACGACAGCGTGACCAAATCGAAGTTCGACAATCTGTACGGCTGCCGGGAGTCACTGGTGGATGGCATCCGCCGCGGCACTGACGTGATGATGGCCGGCAAGGTCGCAGTGGTGAACGGGTTCGGGGATGTCGGCAAGGGCTCGGCCGCCTCGCTGCGCAATGCCGGCTGCCGCGTGATGGTGACCGAGGTCGATCCGATCTGCGCGCTGCAGGCGGCGATGGAGGGCTATCAGGTCATCACCATGGATGATGCCGCGCCGATCGGCGACATCTTCGTGACCGCCACCGGCAACGTCGACGTCATCACGCTGGACCACATGCGGCGGATGAAGCACCGGGCCGTCGTCTGCAACATCGGCCATTTTGATTCCGAGATCCAGATCGAGGCGCTGCGCAACTACAAGTGGGAAAACGTCAAGCCGCAGGTCGACGAGGTGGTGTTCCCTGACGGCAAGCGCCTGATCGTGCTGAGCGAAGGGCGGCTGGTGAACCTCGGCAACGCGACGGGACACCCGAGCTTCGTCATGAGCGCAAGCTTCACCAACCAGGTGCTCGCACAGATCGAGTTGTTCAACGCGCCTGCCGGCAAGTATGAACGCCAAGTCTACACACTGCCAAAGGCTTTGGACGAAAAGGTGGCCGCACTGCACCTGGCCAAGGTCGGTGCGCAACTGACCAAGCTGACGCCGCAGCAGGCCGAATATATCGGCGTTCCCCCGTCGGGCCCGTTCAAGCACGATCTTTACCGCTACTGAGCCGGATAGTTTCCCTGGCCGGCGCAATTGCACTAGCATCCCGCGACGAGCGTACTGGGAGACTACCAATGAACGAACGGGAGCTGCGCGGCCTGATCGAGGACGTGCGGACGGGAAAACTGTCACGCCGGGCATTCACCCGCATAATGATCGGACTTGGCCTGACGGCACCTCTGGCGACGCAGATGCTGGTCCATTCCGGCGTCGCCCTGGCTGCCGAGAAGCCAGTCTACAAGCCCAGCAAGCGGGGTGGCGGCGGACCGCTCAGGGTTCTTTGGTGGCAGGCGCCGACACTGCTGAACCCCCATTTCGCCACTGGCACCAAGGACCAGGACGCTTCGCGCATCTTCTACGAGCCGCTGGCCGCCTGGGATCCCGACGGCAATCTGCTGCCTATCCTGGCCGCGGAGATTCCCACCATCGATAATGGTGGGCTGTCGGAGGAAGGCACGTCGGTCACCTGGAAGCTGAAGCGCGGCGTGAAGTGGCACGACGGGCAGCCGTTCACCGCCGATGACTGCGTGTTCAATTGGGAATATGCATCGGATCCCGCGACAGCCGCGACGACCATTGGCAGCTATAAGGACGTCAAGGTCGTCAAGCTGGACGACTACACGATCAAGGTAGAGTTCTCCAAGCCGACGCCGTTCTGGGCCGATGCGTTCGTTGGCTATTTCGGCATGATCATACCCAAGCACCTGTTCGGACAGTATGCCGGCGCGAAGTCGCGAGAGGCACCGGCCAACCTCGCGCCGGTGGGCACTGGTCCCTATACATTCGTCGACTTCAAGCCAGGCGACGTGGTGCACGGCAAGAATAATCCGAATTATCACATGGAGAACCGGCCCTACTTCGACACGATCGAGATGAAGGGCGGTGGCGACGCCGTGTCCGCGGCGCGCGCCGTGCTGCAGACCGGCGAATACGACTTCGCCTGGAACCTGCAGGTCGAGGACGAGATCCTCAAGCGGCTCGAAGCGAGCGGCAAGGGCCAAGTGCTGGTCACCATGTCGGGCAATGTCGAGCACATCCAGCTCAACAACACGGATCCGTGGCACGAGGTGGACGGCGAGCGCTCCAGTATCAAGTCGAAGCATCCGTATCTGACCGACCCGGCGGTGCGCGAGGCGTTCAATCTGCTGGTGGACCGCGCCTCGGTGCACAAGTTCATCTATGGCCGCACCGGCGAGGATACCGCCAATTACGTCAACGCCCCCGACAAGTTCGTTTCGAAGAATACTCACTACGAGTTCAGCGTCGAGAAAGCGGTCAAGCTGCTGGACGCTGCCGGCTGGAAGCCGGGCGCAGACGGCGTGCGCGAGAAGAACGGCGTGAAGCTGCACGCGTTGTATCAGACTGCGATCAATGCGCCGCGGCAGAAGACTCAGGAGATCGTTAAGCAGGCTTGCCAGAAGGCCGGTATCTCTGTCGAGATCAAGTCCGTCACCGCGTCGGTGTTCTTTTCTTCGGATGTGGCTAACCTCGATACTTATCCGCATTTCGTGGCCGATCTTCAAATGTACACCACGACAATGGGACAGCCGGATCCGGGCGTGTTCATGCGCAGCTACCTGTCGGGTGAAGTGGCCAGCAAGGCGAACAAGTTCCAAGGCCGCAATATCACCCGCTGGCAGAGCGAGGAGTTCGACAAGCTGTTCGACCAAGCCGACAAGGAACTTAATCCGGTCAAGCGCGCGGCGTTGTTCATCGCCATGAACGATCTGGTGATCAAGCACGTGGTGGTGATCCCGGTGGTCACGCGACCCGTTGTGACCGCGGCGGCGAAGAACCTTCATGCGCCGATCAGTGGCTGGGACAATAATACCTACGCACTTGCTGACTGGTATCGCGAAGTCTGACGCGCTGGCGTAGGTGAGCCGTTATCTTATCCGGCGCCTGCTGATCGCGGTGCCGAGCCTGCTCGGCATCAGCGTCGTGCTGTTCACGATCCTGGCGCTTGCGCCGGGCGACCCATTCGGCGAACTCGCCACCAATCCGGCCATCCCTCCAGAGGTCCAGGCTGCGCTGCGGGCTAAGTTCGGCCTGGATGACCCGATTCCGATCCGCTACCTGCATTGGCTTGCCGCCATGGTGCACGGTGACTGGGGCTTCTCGTTCGTCAGCCGCGTCAACGTCGATACCCTGATCCTGCAACGGCTGCCGACCACTCTCGCGGTGATCGGTGCCTCGCAGTTGCTGGCGCTGCTGGTGGCGTTGCCGGTCGGGGTGTTGGCCGCCGTACGGCCTTATTCGACCTTCGATCAGGTCGTCAGCACATTCGCGCTGATGGGTTTTTCGCTGCCGACCTTCTTTACCGGCATCATCCTGATCCTGGTGTTCAGTATCCAGCTCGACTGGCTACCTTTCGTGTTTCGAGCTGATCTGCCAGGGAGCGGACTTCCTTGGTGGTGGGGCGAGTTCAAGCAGTCGATCATGCCGATCGTGGTCCTGGGACTGTTCCAGGGTGCGGCCTTGATGCGCTTCGTGCGCTCCGCCGTGTTCGACGTGATCCGCCTGGAATACGTGACCACCGCACGTTCCAAGGGTCTGCCGGAACGCACCGTGATCCTGAAGCATATCGTACGCAACGCGCTGATCCCGGTGGTGACACTGGTCGCCTTGCAGATGCCGGTGGTATTCGGCGGCGCCATTGTCACCGAGCAGATCTTCCGCGTGCCGGGCATTGGTTCGCTGCTGATCAGTGCGATCCAGTCCAACGACACGCCGGTGATCATGGGCGTGACGTTTGTGTTCTCCTGCCTGGTCATCCTGTGCAATTTGATGGCGGACCTGTTGTATGGCTGGCTCGACCCCCGCATCACCTACCGTTGACGCCGCTCCCATCGTCGTCCAACCGGCGACGCGCGCGCGTCACGTCACGCCTTGGACCGAGGCCTGGCGGCGCTTCCGCCGCCATCGACTGGCGGTGGCGGGCGCCGTGATCTTCGTGCTGATGATCCTCGCCGTCGCCACTGGGCCGTTGATCTGGCGCGTGCAGATCAACGACATCGATTTCAGCGCGCAACTGCAACCGCCGAGCTGGACCCGTCCGCTGGGTACCGACGACCTCGGCCAGGATCTGCTGGCGCGCATGCTGTACGGCGGGCGAATCTCGTTGTCGGTAGGGTTGGCCGCAATGGCGGTGTCCATCGTCATCGGCACCATCATCGGGTCGATCGCCGGCATGTCGCGCGGCAGCATCGATGCGGCGCTGATGTGGCTGACGGACCTTTTCCTGTCGTTGCCGTCAGTGCCGGTGCTGCTGCTGCTGATCTATCTGTTCCGTGAGTCGATGAAGCATCTGATCGGCGCCGAACTTGGCACGTTCATCCTGATCGTCGTGGCAATCGGCGCGTTCCGCTGGATGATCGCCGCCAGGCTGGTGCGCGCGCAGTTCTTCGCCTTGCGCGAGAAGGAGTTCGTGGAAGCGGCGCGCGCGCTCGGTGCGTCGCGATTTCGCCTGATGGCGCGCCACATCCTACCAAACGCGCTGGGGCCGGTCATCGTCGCCGCCACCATCGACGTGGCGGCGGCCATCATCACCGAATCGACGCTGTCATTTCTCGGCCTTGGCTTCCCGCCAGATATTCCGTCGTGGGGACGCATCCTGTTCGATGCCAAGGACAACCTGGACGTTGCGCCACACTGGGCGCTGTTCGCTGGTGGCGCGATCTTCCTCGCGGTACTCTCTATCAGTTTCATCGGCGACGGATTGCGCGACGCGCTCGATCCGCGGCGTGTCATCTGACGCATGGTTGAGCGGCTGCTCGATATCCAGGGTCTCAAGACTCACTTCCGGACCGACGACGGCATGGTGCGCGCAGTGGACGGCGTGGACCTTTCCATCGATCGTGGCGAGACACTCGGTGTGGTCGGCGAGTCTGGCTGTGGCAAGACCGTGACTGCGATGACGGTGCTGAAGCTGATCCAGATGCCGCCGGGTCGGATTGTCGCCGGTCGCATTCTTTGGCAAGGCCGCGACCTCGTGCCGTTGAACGCAGATGATATGCGGCAAATCCGCGCCAAGGAGATCGCGATCATCTTCCAGGAGCCGATGACATCGCTTAATCCGGTCTATACCGTGGGCGAGCAAATAGCCGAAACAATCCGGTTGCACGAAGGGCTGAGCCGGCGAGACGCAATGGACCGCGCCGTCGAGATGCTGCGCCTGGTGCATATTCCAACGCCCGAGCGGCGCGTGCGCGACTATCCGCACCAGTTCTCCGGTGGTATGCGCCAGCGCGTGATGATCGCGATGGCGCTGTCGTGTAATCCAAAGCTGCTGATCGCCGATGAGCCGACCACCGCTCTTGATGTCACCATCCAGGCGCAGATCCTCGACCTGCTCACTGAAATGAAATCGCGGCTCGGCATGGCGATCATGCTGATCACCCATGCCATGGGCGTGGTCGCCGAGACGACGCAGCGCGTGGTGGTGATGTATGCCGGCCGGGTGGTGGAGGAAGCAACAGTCGAACGTCTGTTCGCCAGCCCCTTGCATCCTTACACGCAGGGTCTGATCCGCTCGATCCCGCGCATGGACAAGGATGCGGGCAAACGAACGCGCCTTGAAGCGATCTCCGGAGTGGTGCCGGCCCTTATCGATCCGCCGCCGGGCTGCCGCTTCGCGCCGCGCTGCAAGTTCGCGACGCCGGGGTGTACGGCCGCCGTGCCCGAACTTCGGACAGTGGAGACGGGCCACAAGGTGGCCTGCGTGCTGTATTGAGCCAGAAGGTGAGCGAACCACTGCTGCGCGTCAGCCAGTTGGTGAAGAATTTTCCGGTCAAAGGTGGCGTGCTGCGTCGTACATTGGACGAGGTGCACGCGGTCGATCATGTCAGCTTCGAGATCGGCGCTGGGGAGACGCTTGGCCTAGTCGGTGAATCGGGCTGTGGCAAGTCAACAACCGGTCGATGCATCTTGCGGCTGATCGAGCCGACGGCCGGAGAGATCTGGTTCGAGGGACGCAACGTCGTCGAATTCGACCACGGCGAGCTCGCTGCATTGCGTCGTGACATGCAGATCATCTTTCAGGATCCATACGCATCGCTCAATCCACGCATGACCGTTGGCGCGATCATCGGCGAGGCGCTCACCATTCACCGCCTGGCAAAGGACCGTCATGAGTATGAGGCGCGCGTCGTCGAACTGCTGGAAACAGTCGGGCTGAATGCCGACCACATGCGGCGCTATCCGCACGAGTTTTCCGGTGGCCAGCGCCAGCGCATCGGCATCGCACGAGCGCTTGCAGTATCGCCCAAGCTGATCGTTTGCGACGAGCCGGTCTCGGCCTTAGACGTGTCGATTCAGGCGCAGGTGATCAATCTGCTGGAGGACCTGCAGGAGCAATTGAGTCTCACTTATCTGTTCATCGCTCACGATCTCTCGGTAGTGGAGCATATCAGCACCCGCGTCGCAGTCATGTATCTCGGACGCATTGTCGAAATCGCGCCGGCCCGCGCACTGTACGATACTCCGCTGCACCCCTATACGGAGGCGCTGCTCTCAGCGGTGCCGATTCCTGACCCGACGATGAAGCGTCAGCGCATCCGGCTCGAGGGCGATGTGCCTAACCCGATCCGCCCGCCGACGGGCTGTCACTTCCACACCCGTTGTCCTATCCGAGAACTGCCCTTGTGCAGCGCACAAAGACCAGAGCTGCGGGAAGTTCGTCCCAGCCATTGGGTGGCCTGTCATTTGCGCACATGACGCATCCGCATTTCAGGATGATGACGCTCGGCGTAAGATTCTGCTTAGTGCAACCTTATCCCAACACAATGAATTAACCGCTCTGCGTCTTTCTACCTCTGGCAAGTAGGTGTCGCGCTACTTAATTGGCTCTGTGCGCCATGATCCGTTGGGGGCCCTTGATGCTGACCGATGGTGATGAACAGGCCGGTCCGCGTACCGAGGCGTTGCGCCGTGTGCTGAGAACGGTACGTGACGAGACTATGGCTGCCGATCTGCTGTTCCTCGAAGACTGGTGGGCCCAACGGCGGCCGGGGATCGCCGACTACCTGCGCGCCAGCCAGATCAGGCGCGCCAATCCCACGCTTGCGGAGGAAATCCGCGCGGAGCTGGGTCGGCGCTAGCCCACTTGCTTCGTCGCCCAGCCCGATGGCAGGGTGCGCGGGCAGGAGGTCGGGTCAGGTATGGCGGTCAACAAGGTGTATTCCGATGCGCAAGCCGCGCTCGCGGAGCTGTTGCGCGACGGCATGACGATCATGTCTGGCGGCTTTGGCCTGTGCGGAATCCCGACCGTGTTGATCGAGGCCATCCGCAGCAGCGGCGTGAAGGATCTGACCATCGTCTCGAACAATGCGGGGATCGATGATGTCGGCCTTGGTCTGCTGCTCCAGACGCGGCAGGTGCGCAAGATGATCAGCTCCTATGTCGGGGAGAATGCGACCTTTGCGCAGCAATATCTGGCCGGGGAATTGGAGATCGAATTCAACCCGCAGGGCACGCTTGCCGAACGCATCCGGGCCGGTGGTGCCGGTATTCCGGGGTTCTATACCGCGACGGGCGCGGGGACGCAGATTGCCGAGGGCAAGGAGACCAAACAGTTCGACGGCCGGACCTATGTGCTTGAACGCGGCCTGCGCGGCGATCTCGCCGTGATCCACGCGTGGAAGGCGGATCACGAGGGCAACCTGATCTATCGAAAGACCGCACGGAACTTCAATCCGATCATGGCAACCGCGGCGGACGTGACGGTCGCCGAGGTCGAGGATCTCGTGGCGAATGGCACCATTGACCCCGACCACATCGTGACCGCGGGGATTTTCGTCGATCGTATCGTGCTGTTGGAGAACGTGGACAAGCGGATCGAGCAGCGCACCGTGCGCAAGCGGTACTAAGGAGAGAGCGATGGCCTGGACGCGCGATCAGATGGCGGCACGCGCGGCACGCGAGCTGCGCGACGGGTTCTACGTGAATTTGGGCATTGGCATCCCGACGCTGGTGGCGAACCACATTCCCGACGGCATGTCGATCCAGCTGCATTCGGAGAACGGCATGCTGGGCATGGGTCCGTTCCCGTTCGAGGGCGAGGAAGACGCCGACCTGATCAACGCCGGCAAGCAGACTGTCACCGAACTTCCCACCACCAGCTTCTTCGACAGTGCCGCCAGCTTCGCCATGGTGCGCGGCGGGCATATCGACATCTCGATCCTGGGCGCGCTTCAGGTGGCGGAGAACGGTGACCTGGCTAACTGGATGATCCCCGGCAAAATGGTGAAGGGGATGGGCGGCGCCATGGACCTTGTGGCGGGGGTGAAGCGCGTGGTGGTGCTGATGGAGCACACGGCCGGCGGCAAGCCCAAGCTGCTGAAGCGCTGCACGCTGCCGCTGACCGGGGCGGGCGTGGTGAATATGGTGATCACCGATCTTGGTGTGTTCGAGGTGGGGGTGAACGGCCTGTGCCTCACCGATCTCGCGCCCGAGGTGACACTGGAAGAAATCCGCTCGAAAACCGAGGCGGGGTTCAGCGTGGCGCCGGAGTTGCGGCAGGCGGCGTAAGGAAGGCCGGCGTCCCGGTCGGCTGGACCAATACCGGTTCCAGCGGATTGCCCCAGAATGTATTGCCAGAGCGGGCGAGCAGCATCACGTCGGACTTCACCCACGTGTAGACGCGCCGCCGCCCTTCCGGTGAGAGCGGCCCGCCGGTGGCGACGATTGTGCGCAAGCCAGCGAGCTGGTGTCGCCGCCCTGGCCGCAGGTGCGCTGCGCTTGCGACGAGATGGGCTGGCGCCACCAGGATCGTGGCGCCCTCCTCCTCGGCGCTGCCCAAGAGATCGCCGGCTTGATCGAGAATAATCGTGGTGCCCTCCAGCAGCGCGGCGAGCCAGGGCCACGCTGCGCCGTTCACCAACAGCCGATCGTCCGGCCGCACGTCGGTGTGCAGGAGCAACTCGGCAAGGGGCCCAATAAGCGCCTCGCGCGGCCAGGTGCGCGCGAGTAGCGTGGCGACGTCTGACGGCATGCGCGTCGCGGGTGCAAGGCACTCCTGCCGTGTGAGGGTGAGGCGCGTCGCGTGACGTGATCGCAGGACCAGGGCCTCTTGTGGGCCGGCATGGCGCGTGAGCCGTAGGGGTGAGACTGTCAGGCTGGCGAACTCGGTGACCGCCGGGGCGAAAGCGGCAGGATCGTTAGCTGACCAGCGTTGCAATGCGGCCCAATCCGTCAGTTCGGCCTGCCGCGTCACACGCAGCCAGTGCAGGAACGCCCATCCGTTTGTCGTGACCACTTGCTCTCTGTTTGGCGTGTACAGGATCTCGGTCATCGCTCGCATTGTTAAGCCGCCCGGACTGGCGAACCACTCCATCAAGGCTGCCTTGTGGAGCGCTTGATCTTGGCGTCGTCGTTGTGCTTGCACCAATTCTCGCGGGGTTGAGGTGGTATCGCCAAGAGGCGCCGCGACAATTTGCTCGACGCTTCGCAGCGACGAGATCGGCACGATGATCCGTGTGGTGCAGAAGTTCAAGAAAGCCTGACCAAGACCACGCGTCTGAGTTCGGAGCTGATTGGTATGCTTTCGTCGAGTTCGACGGAGCTGGAGGCTGCTGCGCAATCCATGACCGGGGTTGCGAACCAGAGCAAGCAGCAGGTTGCTGTGCCTCGGTGTCGTCGTCGGCAAGCACCCGGTATGCAGACCGTGGCTTCAGCGTCGGAGGAACTGGCGGCCTCTATCGGCGAAATTGGTCGGCAGGTCACGCAGTCGTCGCGGATCACCGCGAAAGCGGTGGATGACGCCAAGCACACCGACAGCATCGTGCATGCCTTGGCCGAGGGCGCTGAGAAGATTGGTGCTGTCGTGAGTCTGATCACCGACATTGCCAGCCAAACGCATCTGCTGGCACTGAACGCAACTATCGAAGCCGCGCGTGCCGGCGACGCCGGCAAGGGCTTCGCCGTGGTTGCCTCGGAGGTCAAGAGCCTTGCCACGCAGACAGGCAAGGCGACGCAAGAAATCGGCGCGCAGATAATGCAGATTTAGGCAGCGACCACAGCGGAGATCGCCCGCAACGTGCAGCAGACGACACAGGCGGCACAGGAAGTGACCAGCGGCATTAACGGCGTAAGCCATGCAGCAAGCGAAACAGGCGATGCCGGCGGTCAAGTCCTGAGCGCGGCGTCGGACCTGTCGAAGCAGGCTGAACAATTATCCAGTGAAATGAACACCTTCGTCAGGGGCGTAAGGGCGGCGTGAACGACGCAACGGCCGCCGGCGACCATTTACTTTCGGTCGGCCGAATGCGCGTGGTGCGGACACGATGGAATCGCTCGACCGGAGGAGCAGGACGGGCTGCTATCGCCGGCCCTTGATCAGTTCGGAGGGTGCGCGCTATATGCCCCGCTCCTTCGGCCGGGGCCATAGCTCAGTTGGGAGAGCGCCTGAATGGCATTCAGGAGGTCAGGGGTTCGACTCCCCTTGGCTCCACCAGGAATATCAAGGCGTTAACCGACTTATCCCGATAATTCGGCGGATAATGTCCGCAGAGTGTCCGCAGCTCTGCTCCGCTTGAAAGCGCCATCCCCATCGATCCTGACCGGACACTGAACTCTCTGGCAACCCCTCGCCCAGAGTGATCGCAATCCTCCGAAGGCGAAGGTCGCACGTTCGGATCGTGTCGGGTCCGCCAAGCATTTCAACGAGTTGTGCTCCCGATGCGGCGGGGTTCTGGGCTTGCGGAAGCACGCCGGAAGCGATCGAGTAGAAACCTCTCGCTGCCGGCGCTTGCATCAGCAAAAGCGGGGTTCAACGAGACGCCCGCCTCGGACCAGTAGGGTCAGAACGGGGGTTCCAAGG
>JBKPOG010000227.1:0-15725 GCA_046732975.1 Pseudomonadota bacterium | reverse complement strand
CCTCGGACCTGACGCTTGACGCAAATCTCTCCGGGCTAGCGGTAGCTTTGCATGCTGCCGGTTCGATCGCCCAGGTGGGGGGGACGATTGCTGCCGACACGCTGACGGGAAGCGCTAACAGCGCAGTCCTGAACAACCCTGCCAACCGCATTTCCAATCTCGGCAGCTTCACCGCTGGCGGCTTAGGGCAGGTCGGCACATTCATATTGATGGACGCGGGTCTCCTGAATATTACGGGCCCTGTATTCGCTGCCAATCTCAATCTCACCGTCGGCGGGCCGCTGCAGATCGGGACGGCCGCTGCCCCAGCCACCCTCAACGCCGGAGCGGTGGCCCTCACCGCTGTCGGACCGATTACCGAGCCGAATGGCTCCATCGTGGCTGACAGCCTATTCACCCGCACCACTGCAGGCGACATCCTCCTCACAAGCGTCAACAACAGGTCGCAGCGAGCACCGGCCTCACCGCAGGCAATGGAGATGTCGTGTTCGTCGATGATCCGGCGCTGGTGCTGACCGGCACCTTCAGCGGCAACAACCTCTTCTTCGAGGTCGCCGCGTCTGGCGACACCCTTGTCCTTGGCACGCCAAGGGCTGTCGGCGCTGCTGCCCCGATCGGTGGTCCCGCTATTCTCACGTCCGCACCCGGCGGCCGAGTCAGCTTAGTCGCTGACAACTACATCGTCGGCAACCCCACCACTTCGGTCACCGCGAACGCCGGTACAGTCGAGTTGTCCCCTTTCTCTGCCATTCAGTCCAGTCTGCTCGGCTCCAGCGGCCAGAACATCAACTCTGACCTGCTGTCGATCATCCATACCGGCAGCGGCACGCTGGCGGTGGGCGGCTTCACCGATGTACCGGCGGGCTCCACTGCACCGGCCACCCGAGCGAACTCCATTACTCTTGATGCTGCGGCGAACCTCAATCCGATTGCCGCAACACTTAGGCTGGATTCCACCGGCCCCATCTTGCAGACGGCGGGCGGGCTGACAGTCGGCAATCTGACTGGGAGTGCAGGCACCTCGGCCAATATCACCCAGCCAGCCAATCTGATTGGAAATCTGGGAGCATTTAACACCGGCGCCGGCTTCGCGCTGACGAACGCCCAAACGCTGACGGTGACCGGGCCTGTGCGTGACTCAGGTGCGACGAGCGCAGTGGGGTTGAACGCGCGGGCAGGCGACTTAGACATTGCCGGCAGTGTCACCGCTGCAAATGCAGTCAATCTGACGGCTGCGGGCGCCATCAATGAAACCGGCACGCTGGTCGCCGCGGCCCTGAGCGGCAGCGCAGCCTTCGCCGCAACTCTGACCGGCCCTAATCGAGTTGGCGTGCTGGGCAATTTCTCCAGCGCAGAACTTGCACTGAACAACACTATTGACCTTGCGATATCGGGCACGCTGAACGCCGCCAACATCGTCATCAATGTTCCGGGTCACCAGATATCGTTGAGCAGCGGTGCGACTGTCATCACTCAAAACGCACTGCTGCAATCTGCCGACTTCGCCCAAATCGGCAGCAGCGCAGTGTTGGGGCAGGGAGGCAGCGGATCCACATTACGGATTGCCGGCACCGGGACCCAGCAGTTCGATCCGGCACTCGGCCTGCAGGCCACCGGCACATCTCTGACACTCGACCTGAGCACCGGTTTCGCGACAGGCAACGTGTTCGTCGGCGCACTAGATGTCACCTATACCGCGCCCGGCGGCACCAACCTATCTGGCACGATCGCCGGCATCACCGGTGGCCCGGCTGCCGCAGCGGGCAATATCCAGCCCGCCGTGAACGCGAACTACCTGTTCAATGGCTGCATCATTGCCGCCCCGGTGTGCCAACCGAGTCCACCACCACCGCCGCCGCCGCGAAGACGCTTGACGGACAGCGAGATCACCTCTGCTCTCGGCGGCATCTACCCGTTCCTGCCAGGGTCGCCGCCGGACCTGGTGGCTTTGCCGCACCTCGTGCTTGTCGCCATACCGCTGCTGCGCTCGCAGCCGCCGCAACTGACGGACACCGATGTCGTGCCGCCGAACATCACCTACCTCGATTACTAACCAAGCGAGTACGCGACGATGCGCACCTGGCTTGCCCCGCTAGCAATCATCTCGCTGCTCGCCGGATGCGCGCAGCCACGCCCATCCGAATACGTCGGCGGTGCCGGCGCACACAGCGGCGACGCCGTCAGCCTTGGCAACAACGCCAGCGGCGAGACGTGCAATCAGCTGCCGGGCGAGGCACCCGGCACCGTCGCGGTGTTCTGCGGCTCGTGGGAACAGCCGGCGGCTCGCATTCGCACTGCAAGCGGCGCGGCGACTGCCATGCAGACCGCAACGTCAGGTCCGTGGCGCGATACCCTCGACCTGCGCTTGATCTGCGATGCACCGACCGCCACCTCGATCCTCGGCGATATGCCGGCGGCACTGATGCATTGCCGGCGTCGTATCGGAGGCTGGCCGCAGGTCGCGCTGGTTGCCGGTTCCGACAACAGGCTCTACCAGGCCGACGGCATTCTTCCGACGCTCGATGTGATGGAACGTGCGATCGGCGTGCTGTCCGGACGGATCAACGCGCCGAGCGCGACGCTGCCGCCATCCGCTGCCGATCGGCTGATCGCATCGCAACTCGCTGCCCACGCATTCAGCGCCGGTGATGTCGGCGAGTATCAACGGCTGATGTCACTTGGCGCGCGCGCCAACCTGGCCGAAGACTTCGCGGCGGCTGAAACGGCGTACCGTGCCGCGCTTGCCCTGCAGCAGAAGGTGCTCGGCCGCAATGATCCGGACACCGTCACGCCGCTGATGCATCTCGCGCTGCAGGTCTCCGACCAAGGGCGCTTCGCCGAAGCCGACGCGCTGTTCCGTCAGGCCGATGCGCTTGCGCCGCGCGCCAGCGACAAGGCGGCGGTCGCCCGACTGTATCATTATCGGGCGCTCAATATGCTCAACCAGGGACACGACGAGCAGGCGTTGTCCCTGCTCGCCCAGGCGGAGCGTGCATATACCTCGCTCCTGCCGCCCGAAGCGATGCAGCCCACGCCAGCCTCTGCGCGCGTGCAGCTCGCTTCGTCAGGCGACCTTCCCCCGCTGCCGAGCGAACGGCTGATGACCGATCCCACGGCCCAGTCGGCGCTGCTGGGACTGATCGAAGTGCGCCGGTATCGCGCCATCGTGCTGCGCCGGCTGGGGCGGGTGTCCGACAGCGAGGCGACCATCGCATCGGCACTATCGCTCGCCCATGCCAATCAAATCGCGGTGCCGTTGGTCGCAGCACGCCTGACGCGCACATCGGCGACCACCGATGAGGCGCGCGGCGACCAGGGCCTGGCTGACGCGGGGCTGTCGTTGTCGCGGCAGAACTTCACCCAAATCGTGCCGCAGACCCGCCCGGTGGCGGTGACGGCGCTGTTGCAAGCCCGCGTGGCGGCGCAACGGGCTGACGCCGCGCGCGTGCTCACGCTGTGCAGGCTTGGGGCCAGGCTGCTGCGCGACCTGCATGCTGGCACTGATCCGGCTTTGCTGGAGCCCTGCCTCGCAACATACGCAACCGAAGCAGACCGCCGGAGCGCGGAGCGTCAGGCGCTTCTGGCGGAGATGTTCGAGATGGCAGAACTGGCGCAGGATAGCATCACCAGCCGCGAAATCGGCGAGGCGGCAGTCCGATTGGCGGCGAATGCGCGCGATCCGAAAGTGGCAGAGGCGATTCGCCGTCGCCAGGATGCCGAGGACAAGCTTGCCGACCTGTATCGGCAGCGCGACGCGCTGGCGGGCAACGCGCCACCCGACGCCATGCCGCTAGGTCCTTTGGCGAATTTGGCCGATGTGGACGGGCAGATCACGGATGCGCAGTCCAATTTGGCCGACGCTGATGCTGCATTGCAGACGGCCGCACCGAATTACGGGCAACTGGTCCAGCAGGTGGTACCGGCGCGCGATGTGCTCTCGGCGCTTGGCCCCTCTGAAGCACTCGCCGCCGTCACCCTGACAGCTCATGGTGGCTGGATTTTCCTGCTACGGAAGGATGCAATCGACGCGGCGCCGATCAAGGGCGATGCAGCCTCCGTCACCGCCCTGGTCAAGCGCTTGAGGGCGAGCATCGAAACGCAGACTGAAGCCCTGCCGGCATTCGACACGTCGTCGGCGCAGGCGCTCCACGACGCGATACTAGGCCCGGTGACCGCAAGGCTTGCCGGCGTAAAGGCGTTGGTGGTGGCGCCGTCCGGTGCTCTGCTGTCCGTGCCGTTCTCGCTACTGCTGACCGCACCGGCGAGCCCGAACGATTTGGCGGATGCGCCTTGGCTGATCCGGCAGATGACCGTCGCCCACGTTCCTTCGCCGGCGAACTTCCTGGCGCTCCGTAAGGCGGGCACGTCGCGTGCGCCACAGCCGTGGTTTGGCTTTGGTGGCTTCCATCCGGTCACGCTCGCGCAGGCACAGGCGACGTTTCCTGGCACCGCCTGCGCGGAGAGTGCGCGTCTGTTTGCCGCATTGCCGACGTTGCCTTTCGCCAAGCGTGAACTCGATGCGGCGCGCGCGCTGCTGGGAGGTGCGCCGGCCGATGAATTGCTCGACGCCGCTTTCACTGCGGAGGCAGTGCGGCATGTGGCACTGAAGAACTACCGGATTCTGCACTTCGCCACACACGCTTTGCTGCCGGCCGAACTGCGTTGCCAACATGAACCCGCCATCGTCACATCGGCTCCGAATCACGCGCACGATGCAACAGGAGCATTATTGACCGCCGGCGAGGTGACCGGGCTCGACCTCGATGCCAACGCGGTGATCCTGTCGGCCTGCAACACTGGCGGCCCGGGCAGCAGCACGGGCGGTGAAAGCCTGTCGGGGCTGGCGCGCGCTTTCTTCTTCGCCGGTGCCCGCTCGCTGCTGGTGACGCACTGGTCGATCAACGACCAGAGCTCGGCATTCCTGGTGGCCGATACGCTGCGGCGCTTGGCTGCCGGTCAGGATGGCGGGCTGGCCGGCGCTCTGCAAGCCGCACAGCTTGGCATCATCGACCGTGCCGGGAAGGACCTGCCAGCGAACCTTGCGCACCCGTTCTACTGGGCGCCGTTTGCACTGATCGGCGAGGGGCGCAGCGGCGCTGGAGCCGGCGCGGTGCGCGGCGGCAGCTAAACTTAGTCGGCGGAAGTGCAGGGTTCCTTAGCCTGATCGGTCATCTCGAAGAGATGATTCCGAGCTCAGTGAACCCCGGCACGACTTGTGTGTCACTGCAACACCGCACGGCGGACGGGCCGACGTGGTTTTTCGCAGGAGATGTAAATGAAGCGACGTGCTGCACTACTCGCCTTTTCGGCTGGGGCGCTGCCTATCTTCGCCCCGATGGCAATGCGCGCGTACGCGCAGGCTCCCGCTAACATGATACCCCGTGATTTGGGCCAGTACCGAACCATGACACTGATGGTCGGCTCGCTCGCGCTGCAGAGCAGCCAGCTTGCAACGCAGCGGGCTACCATGGTCAAGGTGAAAGAGTTCGCGGGATTCGAAACAGCCGAGCAGCTTACGATAGCGCAGGTTCTGAACGACGCGCCGGCGCCCCCTGTTGCGCAATTGGACAGCACGCATGCAGCTCAGTTGCAGGCACTCAGCAGCTTACCGGCGGGTCACGCTTTTGATGTTCAGTATGTCACGCTTCAGTTGCAAGCCCACCACGAGCTGCTTGGTATTCAGAACGACTTCCTGCAAGCACAGCCATCGATGTCATCAGATGTTGCCCACATCGCTATGCTGGCGCGGACAACCATTCAGATGCACCTCACGCTACTGGAAGAGCTGCATCGGGCGATAGAGGCATAGTTCGCGCGAACGCAGCAAAGCACTGTTGGCGATTGCACTGAAGTCCGAGCAGTGCATTGAGTGAGCCGGTCATGGCGGACTTGGCCAAGACGGCTGCTCCCTGGTTCGAAGATATGTGACGGCCGACCGACGGGCCTTCCAGGGGCAGGTCCTCTGCGGGCCTAGATCGCTTGTGGTCGGCGGAAAGCTCGGTTGAGGTCGCATGCAGTGCGCCCCGGGAGCCGATGCTCCATCCGCGCGCACCCAAGGTGCGGCGCGCCGGCAAAGACGGTTTGACAGTGGCACCTACTCGTAAGTAGCCTCCGAAGTCCATTGCAGGAGAGCCGATAAAGGCTCAGAACAATGGAAGGAATGCCGCAGCAGACGTGACGAAGAAGTCATAGCGCGAGCGACGCACATACGTCAGCAGGAGGAACGATCATGCTAAACACCATTCAGGATGACCTGTTCACCCCGGATGTGATCGCGAACCCTTATGCCTATTACGGTCGACTGCGCGACGAAGACCCGGTGCATTGGAACCGTGGCTACGAGCTATGGGTGATCACCCGCCACGACGACCTGGTGTGGCTGACGCGCCACCATGAGCTGTTCTCCTCCGCGGTATTCAGGAACGACCCGCGACCCGCTTATCCGCCGATCGACGAGTCGGACCTTGGACTGTACGATTACGTGCGCAACTACCAGGGTGACCAGTTCATTCAGCATGACCGTCCAGAGCATCTGGAGATGCGCCGGGTGATGCACAGCTACTTCACTCCAAAATCAATGGAAGCCTGGCGCCCGTTTGTGCGCGAGGCGGTGAAGGACTTGCTGGATGAGGCGGAAAAGAAGGGCAGCATGGATGTCATGCGTGACCTGGCGACGCCGCTGCCGGTCCTGGTGATTGCCGAGATGATGGGCGTCCCCAAGGCCGAGCGCCCCTATATCCGTCAGCTTGCCGAGAAGCTGCTGTATATCGGCCGCGGCGAGTATGACCGCATGAAGCCTCTCACCGAGGGGATGCGCGGCATGATCGAGTACGTGTCGCCGTTGGTCGACAAGCGCAAGGTCGATCCCGGCGACGACTTTATCTCGGTGCTCGCGCGGGGCGAGAAGCAAGGCGTGTTCACGCGTCATCAGGTGCTGGTCAACACCTCGCTCCTGCTGCTGGCGGGACACGAGACGACGATCAACCTGCTATGCAATGGCACGCTGGCGTTCACTCGCCATCCCGATCAGTGGGAGCTGTTGAAGGAGGATCCGGCAGGGCGGGCCAAGCAGGCTACCGAGGAGTGCCTGCGCTACGACTCACCGGTGATATCAATTCAGCGGATTGCGACCGAGGATGTAGAGATGCGCGGCAAGGTGCTGCGCAAGGACGACCGGGTGCGCTGGTTCATCTCTTCGGCCAATCGTGATCCCGAGGCGTTCCCCAACCCGGAGACGTTCGACATCTTCCGTCATCCGAACCAGCACGTGGCATTCGGCTCCGGCACGCATCATTGCCTGGGCGCGACGCTGGCGCGCGTGGAAGGCCAAGAGGTGTTCAAGGCGCTGGCCGAGCGCTTCCCCAACCTTCGGGCGGAGACGGAGGAGCTTGAGTATCAGCCCAGCATCACCTTCCGCTCGCTCAAGGCGCTGCCCGTCACCTGGCACTAGAGTGGATGCGCACGGAAGGACGCGCTCTCATTTCGGGTCGCGTGATGCAAATCCCAAGCGATTTCGCCTCCGTCATCACGCTCTAGGAGAATGGAAGTGGCACGCAAGCTGAGAGTCTGGGTGGATCACCAGGCCTGCGTCGGCAACGCGATGTGCGAGGCGATTGCGGCGAAGACATTCCGGCTCAACGATAATCGCCAGTCTGAGGTGGTGGATCCGACAGCGAACACGGAGGCGGAGATCGTCGAAGCAGCAGAGAACTGCCCTGTGAGCGCGATCTTCGTCGAGGACGCGGAGACGGGCGAGCGGCTGTTTCCATAGGTGGAGCTGGGCGAGGGGCAGCAGAGCGCGAAAGAGACATCGTTCCTCTCGCAAATTCGCCCTCCTAGCCTCGGCCCAAGTTCGCACCAGGGAGATGATCGGCCGGGTCTCATGCACTCCCGGAGAACGGCTGCATGAAGGCGACGCGCTTCCTTCCTCCACGCAAGGAGGCTGCGGACCAGACCAAGGCCAGCCATGAGGTGATGGAGCTGGTGCGTCAAAACCCTAAACTCAGCCTTTTAGTGATTCAGCTCCGCGAAGCCGGGCGATCCTGGTCTGACGTGAAGGCCGGCATCGAAGCCGAGGTCAAGCCCGCGACCCACAGCCGGAGACACCGCCGCGTCAAGTGATCTGATTGTCGAACAAGGGTGGCTTGGCGAGCACGGAGCGGCCGAAGGCAACAGCTCGCTCATCGGGACCGATGGTCGCCCCGCTTGGTCCGCCTTCGTGCGGTGGCGCCTAAGCAGCCGTATCGCTTTGACACTGGCCTCGCCCATCCAGCCGTGCTTTATCGCTGGCGCACCAGCGTAAGGGTTCGCATACATGCGTATTGCGATGATCGGCGGCGGCTATGTCGGCCTGGTTTCAGGCGCCTGCTTCGCCGAGTTTGGTACTGACGTCGCCGTGGTTGAGGTAGATGGCGACAAACTTGCGGCCCTGCATGAGGGTCGCATGCCGATCTATGAACCGGGTCTGGAGAAGCTGGTAGCGGGAAACGTCGCAGCCGGCCGGCTCACCTTCACCGCCGATCTCCCATCCGCGGTTCGCGATGCCGAGGCGGTGTTCATTGCCGTTGGCACGCCGACGCGTCGCGGCGATGGCCACGCCGACCTGTCCTATGTGTTCGCCGCAGCCGAGCAGGTCGCCATGGCGCTGAGCGGATATTCGGTGATCATTACCAAGTCAACGGTCCCGGTGGGCACCAGCCGCCGCATTGCGGAGATCGTGCGCTCCACCCGACCCGACCTCGAGTTCGACGTCGCCTCTAATCCGGAATTCCTGCGGGAGGGTAACGCGATTGGCGACTTCATGCGGCCGGATCGGGTGGTGATCGGCACCGAAAGCGAGCGCGCGCGGGAGGTGCTGCGGCAGCTGTATCGCCCGCTCTACCTGATCGAGGCGCCAATCGTGTTCACAGGCATTGAGACGGCGGAACTGACCAAATACGCGGCCAACGCTTTCCTGGCGATGAAGGTCACCTTCATCAATGAGATGGCCGATCTGTGCGAGAAGGTTGGTGCCGATGTGCACGACGTGGCGCGCGGCATCGGTCTGGATGGCCGCATCGGACGCAAGTTCCTGCACGCGGGGCCAGGCTATGGCGGATCGTGTTTCCCCAAGGATACGCTGGCGCTGATGCGCACTGCGCAGGACTATGATGCACCATCGCGCCTGGTTGAGACCACGGTCGCCGTGAATGAGGCGCGGAAGTCGCACATGGCGAAGCGGGTCATTTCTGCCTGCGGAGGCTCGGTGCGCGGAAAAACCGTCGCCATACTCGGCTTGACCTTCAAGCCTGAAACCGACGATATGCGCGACGCGCCGTCGTTGTCGATCGTCGCGCGCCTGGCGGGCGATGGCGCAAAGATCCGTGCGTTCGACCCCGAGGGCATGCGCCAGGCGAAGCCCGTGCTCCCCGAGTGCGTGACCTATTGTCGCGATGCTTTCGATGCCGCGAAGGGTGCCGATGCGTTGGTGCTGATCACCGAGTGGAACGAGTTCCGTGCGCTCAGCCCCATTCGGCTCCGCGATAGCATGCGCGGGCGGGTGCTGGTCGATTTGCGCAACGTCTATGATCCGATCGCAATGCGGCAGGCGGGATTCGACTACCATTGTATCGGTAGACCGGACAGCGCGTAGCGCGTTAGCGGCTTGTGAACGGGTGTCACCTAGCATCGGCAATAACTGAAAGTGCTGACGGGCTGTGCAAGCCAGTTGAAGCGGCGTTGCGGCAAAAAGCGGAAACCTGAACAGCGGCACCTGTAACTGCCCAGGGATCCGCTTGCGTGCGGATTGCGCCGAACACCATCTGGACTTCTCGCTCAGCGCTGGTTGATCGCGATGTCACATGGATATCACCGTCTGCATCTGCACCCGAGATCGCCCTGCCTATCTGCAGGACTGTCTGCGTGGGCTGCAGTGCCAGACAGTGGGTGATCGGTTCGATATCCTGGTGGTGGACAGCGCATCACGCTCCAGCAATGCCGCCCATCTGGCGCACCTGATCGCTGACATTCCCCGCGCCCGGTTGCAGCGTGTCGAGCAGCCAGGGATCAGCTTGGCGCGTAACATCGGCGCGCAAGCTGCGCGCAGCGGTTACATTGCCTACATCGACGATGACGCCATTCCTGCACCCGACTGGATCGAACGGATCGCCGCAGCGATCGCCGAGAGAGAACCGCCAGCGCTGATAGGCGGTCGCATCATGCCGCGCTGGGAGGCGCCGTTGCCCTCATGGTGGCCGCGGCAACTCCGCGGAACGCTGTCGATCATCGAATACGAGGGTCAAGGCGAATACCGCTCACCGGCGCTGCCGCCGGGACTGGAACCGTATGGCGCCAATATCGTGGTGCACGTGCCAACGCTGCTGGCGCTTGGCGGCTTCGGGCGGCACAGCGGCCGTGATGGAAGAGGATTGCTGTCGGATGAGGAAGTGCAGGTCGCCTGGCGCCTGCAGGACGCCGGACATTCGGCTCGCTACGACTCGCGAATCGTCGTCGAGCACCAGATCCAGGCGTCGCGCCTGACGCCAGCGTGGCTGTTGTCGCGCCTTTACTGGCAGGGCGTGTCCACCGTACGCACCCGCCGCCAGCTTGGACGTGCGCGTTCCGTCTGGTGGGAATTGCCTCGCCGCTTCGCTGTGGCGGTCGCGTGCGCGCCGACTGGCCTGCTTCCGCGCAGCAGCGATCGGTTGCTGGCCTTTCGCTGGCGTCTCGCCTACGCCACCGGCTTCCTGCGCGCTGCTCTCGGTGACGCGCTGACTGCAGACGGCTAGTCGAGTGCAGCTCTACCGGTGGTGCGGCAGCGAACGAAATTTCGGTGACGAACTGAACCGCCTGCTGTGGCCGTGCCTGTTGCCTGACTTTTTCGATGACGATGCCGCTGTGCTGTTTCTGGGCATTGGCTCTGTGCTCGACGCGCGTCATCCGGCCGACGCTGTCAAGCTGGTCGCCGGTGCCGGTTACGGTGGTTACGAGAGCAGTCCGGCAATAGATGCGCGTTGGGTCATTCACTGGGTCCGCGGCCCGCGCACAGCGCGGGTTCTGCGTCTGCCCACAACATGTGGCCTTGGCGATCCAGCCATCCTGCTTCCGGTCCCGTCCGCAGACGGGGGTCGGGCAATCGGATTCATGCCGCATTTCGAGAGCCTCGGTCGCGGCGCCTGGGCCGAGGCAGCGGTCGCCGCCGGCATGACCCTGATCGACCCGCGCGATGATCCCGACGCGATCATCGCGGCGATCCGTACCTGCCGACTGTTGCTGAGCGAGGCTATGCACGGAGCCATTGTCGCCGATGCGATGCGCGTGCCCTGGGTCGCTTTGCGTCCGCTGGTCGCCGTCCATCGTGCGAAGTGGCATGACTGGGCCGACACGATTGACCTCCGGATTCGATTCCACCCACTCTCCGCATCATCGCCCGCCGAACGCCTGCATGCATCGCGCTTGGCGGGGATGCGCGCTGGTCGCCGTTTACTCGCGAGGACACAGGTTGGGCTGAGTTGCGTGGCCGGACGGTGGTTTGTCGAGCGAGCGGCCCGCGCCCTGGCTGCCGCCGCCCGCGCCGAACCGCAGCTATCGGACGCGATTGCGCTGGACCGCGCTCGCTGCCGCATGCTCGAGCGGCTCGACACACTGCAACGAGACCCATTTCGGGACGGCGCTTCTGCCTTGCATGGCGTCGGCAATTCCGCCTACCACGGCGGCTGATCCACGTCAGGTCGCCGCCCCGCGCATGACCCGTTACCCAGATTTCGCGAACACCGACCTGCTCGAGCGCATCCCGCTGACGGCCCAGAGCGTGCTCGATGTCGGCTGCAATGGCGGTGCGTTGGGCGCGGCATATCGGCGTTTCAATCCTCGCGCGCTGCTGCTTGGTATTGAACCCGACGCGACCGCGGCAGAACTGGCCGCTCGACGACTCGATCAGGTGGCCGCGGTGGACGTCGAGCGGAACCCGCTGCCGTTCGCTCTGGATCGGCCGATCGACTGCATCATCTATGGCGACGTCCTCGAGCATCTGCGCGATCCATGGGCGGTGTTGCGCCGGCATGCCGAAGCGCTGAGCGAAGACGGCACCATGGTCATCTGCGTGCCGAACGTGCACCACTGGAGCTTCGCCGATCGACTGCTGCGCGGCACCTGGAAATACGAGCCGGATGGCCTGCTCGACGAGACGCATCTGCGCTGGTTCAGCCTGGACAGCATGCGCGAAGGCCTGGAGGCGGCGGGGTTATTGCCGCACGACGTCAGTCCGCGCGTGTTCGATGCCGAGAAGGCGGAAGAGTTCGCCACCGCGATTGCACCCGCGCTGCACAACCTTGGTGTCGATCCGGCGGCCTATGCGCGGCGCGCCGCCCCCTTGCAGTATGTCTGGCGCGCGGTGAAGCGACCGCGGCCGATGCTGTCGGTCGCTTCCAGCATGCTGGCGCCCGTCGGCGGCGTTTCGCATGTGCGCATCGTGTACCCGATGCAGGCGCTGCGCAGCGATCCTGGCGTGCTGACCCAGATCGGCGTGTCGGAGGTCACCACTCCGGCTCCCGATACACCGCACATCTTCATTCTGCATCGCCCGCTGCTTTCCGGTGAGCGTGGGGCGCAGGTGATCAGCAAGCTGCTGTCCGAGGGCTGGGTGATCGTCACCGAGTTCGACGACCACCCCGACCATTTCGGTATGCTCGATGCCGAGGATCAGCTGGCGTTCAGAGGGGTTCACGCGGTTCAGGTGAGTACGCCGGCGCTTGCCGCGGTGCTACGAACGCGCAATCCCGAAATTGCAGTATTTCCCAACGCCATCCGCGCCCTGCCCGACCTGCGCAACTTTCTCGATCCGCAGATTCTGACGCTGTTCTTCGGCGCGCTGAACCGCGAGCGTGACTGGGCCCCGCTGATGCCGGTGCTGAACGAGGTCGCACAGAAGGCGGGCGACCGGCTGCGCTTCAGTGTGGTCCACGACCGGGCATTTTTCGACGCACTGCACACATCACACAAGCGGTTCACGCCGACCTGCGACCACGAAAACTATATGACGCTGCTCGGGCAATGCGAGATCTCGCTGATGCCGTTGGCCGATACGCCATTCAATCGTGCCAAGTCGGATTTGAAGTTCATCGAGGCCGGCGCCTGCAGGGTCGCCACGGTCGCCAGCCATATTATGTACTCCGATAGCGTCGAGGATGGCAGCACTGGCCTGCTGTTCCACGACGCTGACGAATTGCGCGACCGGCTTCTGCGCTTGGTGGCGATGCCGGAATTGGCGCGCGCTCTCGGCGATGCGGCGCGCCAGTATGTCGCCGGCGAGCGTATGCTGGCGTATCAGGTGAGCCAGCGGATCGCGTGGTATCGCTCCCTGTGGGCGCGGCGCGACGAACTGAACCTGGCGTTGCGGGCGCGACTGGCGGATCTCGCGCCGGCAGTATGATGCTTGCTGCAGCAATTCAACTTCTCGGCCAACCTGCAAGTCAGCCTACATAAAGTCTTAAGAGCGCCTTGCCATCATGACGCATTGTGCGGGCGCAAGTTCATATGAACAGCAATCTAGGCCAGCTCCATCCTGACGAGCGCCACCGGATGGATGAACAATCGCTCGGCTCGATACTGGTCGACAGCAGGATGATCGCGCTTGCGATGATGCGCGAGGGACAAATTACTTTTGCCAATCCTGCATTTCATGCGCTGTTCCAATCAGCCGACGCGCTGGTCGGTGCAAGATTCGAGAACCTTGTGAGCAGCGGCCCTGATGATGGACTCGCCGACGCGCTAAGTGCCGCCGAGCAGGCACCAATTCGCTATTTTGGCACGGGCCGGCGATCCGATGGCTCATCCTTTGATCTAGAGCTTTGCCTGGGGCCCGCCGCAGCAAACGGAAAGGCCGCCACTATCGCTTTTGCATGGGACGTGAGCGAGCAGCACAGGGCCCGGGAGCAGCTTGCCTATCTGGCGTATACGGACTCACTGACCGGCTTGGCCAACCGCGCGCGGCTAACCGATCGCCTGCATCAGACTGTGCGTTCGGCGCGGCGGGAGGGTCGCACCGTTCGCCCTGCTCATGGCAGATCTCGACGGGTTCAAGCTGGTGAACGACACCTTTGGTCATGACGCTGGCGATGCGGCTCTGCGGCTCGTGGGACAGCGACTGCAGGGCTGCGTGCGCGACAACGACACACTGGCGCGTCTCGGCGGCGACGAGTTCGCCGTTCTGCTGCCGCAGGTTCGGGATAGCGAAGGGGCAGCTTTGGTCGCGCAGCGGCTGATCGCTGCAATGATGCAGCCATTCGAGCTTGGGTCGCACGCGGTCAGCATCGGCATCAGCATCGGGCTTGCCACGTGGCCAGAACATGCTGGAACGGTCGATAACCTGCTGCTGGCAGCCGATGCCGCGATGTATCGTGCCAAGCGCTCCGGCAGAAACCGCTTCGAGTGGGCCACGGGTCGAGCGAATATCGAAACCGCGACGCTGCAGCCCGAGACCTGGGTCGCCGCTCACACTGTGGGCATCCGCGTGCTCGACGATGAGCACGTATTACTTGCTCAGGCAATCGAGCGACTGTCTGCCGCACTGAGAGACGGTGCAGAGACGGAGCACAGGGCTCAGTTGAGCACTCTGCTTCGCTGTACTGCGAGCCATTTCGCCAACGAAGAGCGGCTGATGCAGCAATATGGGCTGGAGCAGTTGGCGGAGCATAGGCAGGAGCACCGCCGCCTGCTGCACGACCTGCGCAACCTGGTGGCTGACGATGCCGAAGGCAGTATCAGCCTGGTCCTGCGCTACCTGCAGGAATGGCTGCTGCGCCATATCGACGGCATGGACGGGCAACTCGGCAACGCGCTGATCGCCAAGGGCTATAATGAGCGCGCGGCCGGTCAGTGTGTCGGATAGGTCCTTGGCCAGGTGATCTGGTCTGGTGGACCCGGTGCGTCCGGTGGCCCCTTCTTGCCGCACGCTGCCAGTATCGTGCACGCCAGCGCCGCAGCGAACAGCGCCGGCTTCATGCCAGCGCCGCCTGCCACCGAGCTGCCTGACGTGCCACGTTCGATGGTGCGGTGCCGCCGAAGCTGGTGCGCGAAGCGACCGAGGCCTCGACGGTCAGGACGGAGAACACATCGGCGGTGATGCGCGGCTCCTCCGTCTGCATGTCCTCCAAGGTGAGCCCGGCCAGGTCGCAGCCCTTTGCCTCGGCCTTCGCCACCAGCCGCCCGGTGAGGTGGTGCGCGTCGCGAAACGGCAGCTGCAGAACGCGCACGAGCCAGTCCGCCAAGTCGGTTGCCGTGGCAAAGCCGGCGCCGGCGAGTTCGCGCATCCGCGCCGTGTCGGGCGCCATGTCACGCACCATGCCGGCGATGGCGGCCAGCGACAGCCCCCAGGCCTCGGTCGCATCGAACACCGGTTCCTTGTCCTCCTGCATGTCCTTGGCATAGGCGAGCGGCAAGCCCTTCATCACGGTCAGCAGACCTACCAGCGCTCCGGTGATCCGGCCGGTCTTCGCCCGCGCCAGTTCGGCGGCATCGGGGTTGCGCTTTTGCGGCATGATCGAACTGCCGGTGGTGAAAGCGTCCGACAGCCGGATAAACCGCCACGGTGCCGAGCACCAGAGAACGATCTCCTCGGCGAAGCGCGACAGATGCATGGCGGAGGTCGCTGCGGCGCTCAGATACTCCAGCGCGAAGTCCCGATCGGAGACGGCATCGAGCGAATTGGCGGCCGGCCGATCGAAACCCAGCGTCTGCGCCGTCATCGC
>JBKPOG010000226.1:0-9260 GCA_046732975.1 Pseudomonadota bacterium | reverse complement strand
CGGGCCTCGGCGCGCGACTTCTCGATGTCGGGCCAGAACCCGGCCAGTTTCTGCAGCTCCTCCTTGGTCGCCGCGAGCGGCGAACCAGGGAATACGATGCCGCCCACGGTGTGCACGTTGGCGATTTTCGACAGCGCCGGTGCGCTGTTCCACTGGTCGATGGCCAGCAGCAGCGCCCGACGCACCCGCACGTCGTCGAACGGTTTGCGCCGTGCGTTGGGCGTGACCAGGTTGCCGCAGTTCCAGTCGTGGGTTTGCACCTTGATCTTGTCGCCGAGTTCCCGCCGCAAGTCGCTGATCGCGGATGGCGGCAGACCGCGGAACTCCATCGCCGCACGGCCGGAGTGGATAGCCTCCACCCGCACGACCTGCTTCTCGCTGAAGATGCCGACGAACGCATCAAGATACGGCAGGCCTTTGTGGTAGTAGTCCGGATTGCGCTCGCCCTTGATCGACTGGCCTATGTCAAGGCCGGCGAACTTGAACGGGCCTGAACCCATTACGTGCTGCTCATACCAGCGCACGTCCTTATCGAGGATCGCCTTCGAATAGATGAACGCAAAGGGATCCGCGAGCGATGGGAGGAATGAAGTGGTTGCATATTTCAGGCGGAATACCAGGGTGGTCGGATCCGGAGATTCGACCGAATCTACGACCGACCACCAGTTCTGCCGTACGCTCAACACGCCTTTCGGAGGAAAGATGATCTTGTTCCAGCTCGCCGCCACGTCGGCCGCGGTCAGCGGCGAGCCGTCGTGGAACTTCACATCCTGACGGATCTTGAATGTGTAGGTCTTGCCGTCATCCGTCGGCTGCGGAACCGAAGTACACAGATCGCAGACGAACTGCGTGGTATCCGAAGGGTTTTCCGGATTGACCCGGATCAACACGCTGTAGAACGGCGGCATCGCGTGCAGCATTGCAAAAGTGCCTTCGCGGTGACCGTCCAGGCTCGGCGGAGCGTCCGCCGGAATCATGTAGGTCAGTGTGCCGCCGCGACGCGGCTGTTCCTCCGCCCGTCCGGCGGAAATTGCGGCCCCGCACGCGAGCAGGGCACCGAAGCCAACCGCGAGCATTCTTCTTGTTTGCAAGTTCAGCCTCCCTGGACGTGTTTTCTCTTCCGTCGAACTCCTTTGGTCGATCTTCCAAAAAGCAAAATCACCGCACCCGGCAAGGCCCCGCAGATCGTGCGCTGTTGCGCCATCTTCCACCATGTCGGCCACGGTGTCCAAGCCGTCGGTTCGTGGTCGCGCATCGGTGACGGTCGCCTCCTGCGGTTGCGGATGCCGCAGACCAGCCGCATCGTCGGTTCATGTATAAGCCGTCATCCGACCAGCGCGGGCCGCCTGAAGTTTACGTGCGGGGCGCGCCACCACCGCCGCCGACGCAGAAGCTCGAAGAGCAACGGCACGTCGCGGCCGCCATCATCGGTGCAGGCTACACGGGGCTTTCGGCGGCACTACACCTGGCGGAAGCCGGTGTCGATGTCGCAGTACTGGAAGCGAAGGAGATCGGCTGGGGCGCCTCGGGGCGCGCGTTCGGCCAGGTGGTGCCATATCTGAAGCTCGGGGAACCAGCGATCCTGCGTCACTACGGGGACGAGCGCGGCCAGCAAATCATCGATGCCGTTGCTGCGGGGCCCGACCTCGTGTTCGAACTGATCATGCGCCATGGCATCGAGTGCTGGGCGATCCGCTCGGGTCTGATCTTTGCCGCGCATTCGGCGAATGGGCGGCGTGACCTGGAACGGCGCACGCATTACTGGCAGCAGCGTGGTGGGCCGGTGGAAATGCTTGAGGGTCCGCGCTGCGCGGAAGCGATCGGATCGTCGCTGTATCATGCGGCCTCGCTGGACCGGCGCGGCGGCAACCTAAACCCGTTCGCCTATGCACGCGGACTGGCACATGCAGCAGTCAAGGCTGGAGCGACGCTGTATACGCAGACGCCGGTACGGTCACTGAAGCGGCGGAATGGGCACTGGGTGCTCAATGACACGCTGAGCGCCGACAATGTGGCGATCGCCACTAATGCCTATACGGGCGAGCTCTGGCCGGGGCTCCGCGAGAGCATCATCCCCATGCGTGGGCATGGCTTTGTATCCGAGCCGCTGTCGGACAATCTTCGCCGTACCATACTGCCGGAACGGCAGTCGCTCACCGATACACGCCAGCTCTATTCCGGCGTTCGAATGCTGCCCGACGGCCGGTTGCATGGCAGTGCACACGGACCGAGCTTCGGCGCAGAGCCGAGCGCCGACTGGCGACGGGTCAACGGACGGATCCAGCGCCTGTTCCCGCAACTTGGCACGGTGAAGTGGCAGCAGGCGTGGACGGGTTGGGTGGCGATGACCACCGACCACTTCCCCAGGCTGCACGAATTGGCTCCCGGACTGTATGCCGGGCTTGGCTACAATGGCCGGGGCATCGCAGCGGCGACGATGATGGGGCGCGACCTAGCAGCGCTGGTGCACGGCGGGCGGCACAGTCCGACGGTGTTTCCTCTGACGCCGCTGCGGCCGCTGCGCTGGCACGGCATTGCGCCGGCGCTGGTGCGCGGGCTGGTGGGAGTATACCGAGTGCGAGACATGGTGGATGAGTATCGCCTCGGCGCGCCACCTGACTGGAGGAAACGAGAATGACCGTTGCCGACAAGGTTGTGCTAATTACCGGGGCTGCACGCGGGTTGGGTCTTGAATACGCCCGCTTCCTTGGCCAGGCAGGCGCACGGATCGTCGCCGGTGACGTGGCGGACTGCGCCGATGCTGTGCAGGCGGCAGGGGATGGTGCGATCGGCGTCAGGCTCGACGTGACCGACGTCACCTCGGCCGACTCGATGGTGGAACTGGCGATGGAGCGGTTCGGTCGGGTCGATGCGCTGATCAACAATGCTGCGCTATATGGTTCACTGCGCGGCGGACGATTCAACCAGATCGCCGAGACGGACTGGGACGCGACAATGGCGGTGAACGTCAAAGGTATCTGGAACTGCTGCAAGGCAGTGGTGCCGGCGATGCGTCAGTCGGGCGGCGGCTCGATCATCAATATCGCTTCGCTCGCCGCGACCTATGGCATGCCGTTCGCGCTGCACTACACGACCTCGAAGGCGGCGGTGATCGGACTGACGCGTGGGCTGGCACGCGAGCTGGGGCGGGACAACATCCGGGTCAACGCGGTGGCGCCGTCCGCCGTCATGACCGAAGGCACCGCGGAGTTCTTCGGTGAACGCCTGGACCGCGGACTGGAAGTGATCCGCGCCGGGCAGACGATTCAGCGCACGCTCGAGCCATCTGACCTGACTGGTACGATCGCTTGGCTGATCTCCGATGGGAGTAGCTTCGTTACGGGGCAAACCATCGCAGTTGATGGCGGCACCGTCTTGCTCTGATCACCGCCGCGGCTAGATTGCCCCGAAATACTCTGTTGCGGGGAAACGCCCATGCCTAAAGCCTTGTTGTCGCGCCGCGTAGCCCTGGCGAGCATTGCCGCCAGTCCCGCGGCCATGGCGTTCCTGCGCAGCGCGATCGCCGAGGCCCAGACGAGCCTGTCGCAATCCGGTCTGGTCGGCGAAGTCCAGGGGCCGACGATGATCACCGATCCGGCCAAGTGGCCCCAAAAATTCTCCGAAGCACCGATGCTGACCGAGCTGGTCAAGGCCGGGAAACTGCCACCGGTCGAGCAACGCGTTCCGGCCGAACCGATGGTGTGGCAGCCGCTGAACGAAATCGGCAAGTATGGCGGCACGTGGCGGCGCGCATTCACCGGGCCGGCGGATGGCGAGAACGGCAACCGCATCCAGTCGTCGGACAAGCCGCTGAACTGGAGCGCGGACGGCAGCAAGATCGTGCCCTGCATGGCCAAGGGCTACGAACTCGGCGACGATGGCAAGAGCTACACGCTGTTCCTGCGCAAGGGGATGAAGTGGTCGGACGGTGCCCCGTTCACCGCGGATGACTTCATCTTCTGGTTCGAGGACATCTACAATAATCCGGAGATCGTCCCGACCCCCACGCCGGAAATGCGCCCGCAGAGCAAGCCGGGCCGCATGGTCAAGGTCGATGAAGCGACAGTACGCTGGGACTGGGAAGTACCGTACTTCCTGTTCGAGGACATCATGGCCGGCGACACCGCGATGGGCGGCGGCCAGGCCGTGCGGCAAGCCAACAAGGTCAGCTTTGGCGCTTATGCGCCGGCGCATTACCTAAAGCAGTTCATGCCGAAATACTCATCGCTTGATGCGGCGAATACCCGCGCAAAGCAGGAAGGCTTCGAGAATTGGGTGCAGATGCTGCACTTCAAAAAGGATTGGGAGCGCAATCCCGACGTGCCGGTGCTGGGACCGTGGCGTACCGTGCGGCCGATCAACAATTCAATCTGGCTCTTGGAAAGGAACCCATACTACTACGCGGTCGATACGGCCGGAAACCAGTTACCGTATTTCGACAGGGTGCAGTTTACCCTGGCCGAGAACCTCGAGGTCATCAACCTACGCGCTATGGCCGGCGAATACGACGAGCAGGAGCGCCACATCGATTTGGGCAAGCTGCCGGTGCTGCTCGATAACCAGGAGAAGGGAAATTACAAGGTGCACCTCGACCTCGGCTTTGCCGGGTCCGACTTCATGTTCCACGTCAATCAGAGCTACCGAGGTGATGCGGAGGTTCGCAAGTGGCTGACCAACGCCGACTTCCGCCGTGCGCTGGCCCTCGGCATCGATCGGGACCAGTTGAATGAAACATTCTGGCTGGGCGTGGGCACGCCGGGTTCGCCGGCTCCTGGCGAAAGCATGCCGCAAAGTCCCGGCGCAGAGTGGCGCAAGAAGTGGTCGGTGCTTGACGTGAAGCAGGCAAATACGCTGCTCGACAAGATTGGATTGGCAAAAAAGAACGCCGAAGGCTTCCGACTGCGCACCGACAATGGTGATGTGCTGCGTCTGCAGGTGATCGCGATCGCAGCATTCCTGCCGTATCCGAAACTATCGGAGATGGTGGCTGATCAGTGGCGCAAGATCGGCATACAGGCGGACGTGAAGGAAATGGAACGCGGGCTTGGTTTCGCCAAGCAGGAGAACAACGAACATCAGCTGTTCGTCTGGAACAACGGCGGCACTGAATTGCTGTACTTGTTCCCCACCTGGGCAGTGCCGGTCATCCCTGGTGCGGCGTTCGCCCCTGAGTACGCGACGTGGTACTCGTCGGGCGGCAAGCAGGGTACCAAGCCGGATGATCCGAATATTCTGAAGATCTTCGATCTTTACACCGAAGCATCCGGACTGCGCGCGGACGGGCGCAACAAGAACGCGCAGGAGATTTGGAAAATCCTGGTCGATCAGCAATACGGTATCGGCACTGTAGGGCAGTCGCCAGCAGGGCTCGGGGTGCGACTGGTATCAAACCGGCTGGGCAACATCGCCGCTCGTGTGTGCAACGCGCAGCATTGCCGTACGCCGGGGAACTCGCACCCGGAGACTTGGTACTTCAAGGCATGATGGCGTCGCACAGCTAGCCGGCGAATGCTGACCTATCTTGCTCATCGCCTAGTGCTGGCGGCGATCACGCTGTTCGCCATCACGATCGTGACGTTCATCATCTTGCACTTGCCGCCGGTCGATTTCGTGACCGCCTACGCCGCCCAGGCGGCGGCTTCGGGCACCGCGATCTCGCCAGCCGAGGCGGACGCAATGCGCCAGGCGTATGGACTGAACCAGCCGCTCTACGTGCAGTACTGGAAATGGCTCGCGATGGTGGCGAGCGGCGACTTCGGTCGCTCGTTCGAATACGGTCGCCCCGTGACGGAGGTGATCGGTGATCGGCTGTGGCTTACGGTGCTGCTGTCACTGGGCGCGATCGTCATTACCTGGGGCCTCGCGCTGCCGATCGGGATTTATTCGGCGGTGCGGCAGTATTCGATCGGCGACTACATTTTCACCTTCCTGGGCTTCATCGGCCTGGCCATTCCGAACTTCCTGTTGGCATTGATCGTGCTTTACCTCGGCTCGCGGCTGTTCGGCTTGAGTATAGGAGGGCTGTTCTCGCCAGCTCAGCAGCTCGCGCCGTGGAGCTGGGGCAAGGTCGTTGATCTGCTGCAGCACTTGCCGGTACCGATCCTGATTCTGTCGCTTGCCGGTACCGCGCAGCTCGTGCGGATCATGCGTGCCAACCTGCTGGATGAACTGCGCCGTCCTTACGTGGTGACCGCGCGCGCACGCGGCCTGCCGGAGAAGCGCGTAATCATGAAGTATCCGGTGCGCGCCGCGCTCAATCCGTTCGCCAGCACGATCGGCTATTTGCTGCCATTCATGGTGTCCGGTTCGGTGATCATCTCGGTGGTGCTCAGCCTGCCGACCGTGGGGCCGCTGCTGCTGCGTTCACTGCTATCGCAGGACATGCTGTTGGCTTCGACCATTATCCTGCTGCTTGGTGTGCTGACGGTCATCGGCACGCTGCTGTCAGATCTGCTGCTGATGTGGATCGATCCGCGCATCCGGCTGGGTCGCCGTCGATGAGCGACATTGCGATCGAAGAACCGCTAGTCACCGAGGCGGAATCCCGTGTCGCCGTCGCGACGCAGCGTCAGCTCATCTGGTGGCGGTTCAGGAAGCACAAACTCGCGGTGGTCAGCGCGGTGATCGTCGCGTTGTTCTACCTGGTGGCGATCTTCGCCGATGGCATTGCCTATGCACCACCGTTCGACACCCAGGCGAGCCGCAGCTACATCCCGCCGCAGCCGATCCACTGGTTCACCGATGACGGCCGATTCCAGCCGCACGTCTACGCGCTAAAGGGCAAGCGCGACATGCGCACCTTCAAGCTAAGCTACGCGCCGGACTCCAGCGAACCACGCGATCTCGTGCTGTTCGGGCGCGGCTATCCGTACAACTTCCTTGGCCTGATCCCGACCGACATCCACCTGTTTGGCGTCTCCGACGGCAAGCCGCAGGATGCATTGTTCCTGCTCGGCACCGACGAACTCGGGCGCGACGTATTCTCACGCCTGGTCCTGGCCACGCGCACGTCGCTCACCATCGGGCTGGTTGGCGTTGGGTTGAGCTTGATCCTTGGTATCCTGCTGGGGGGCATATCCGGCCTGCAAGGTGGCTGGGCGGACGTGGTGATTCAGCGCGTCATCGAGATCCTGCGCTCGGTACCGACCATACCGCTGTGGATGGGATTGGCCGCCGCGGTACCGGCAAGCTGGTCGCCTCAACAGGTGTATTTCGCCATCACCATCATCATCTCGCTGATTGGCTGGACGGAATTGGCTCGCGTGGTGCGCGGGCGGTTCCTCGCGCTGCGAGAGGAGGATTTTATCACTGCCGCGGAACTCGCCGGCGCCTCGCGGCTGCGCATCATCTTCAAGCACATGGTACCGTCGTTTCTGTCGCACATCATCGCCGCCGTTAGTCTGGCGTTGCCAGCGATGATCATCAGCGAGACGACGCTGTCGTTCCTGGGATTGGGACTGCGGCCACCGGCTATCTCCTGGGGCGTGATGCTGCAGGACGCGCAGAGCCTGCAGACGTTGGGACTGGCGCCGTGGCTCTTGTTCGCGGCGATCCCTGTCATCGTGGTCATCCTGGCATTCAACTTCCTGGGCGACGGGTTGCGCGACGCGGCGGATCCTTATGGCTGATGCGATCCTGTCTGTGCGTGACCTGCACACGCACTTCTTTGCCGATGAAGGGGTGGTGCGCGCCGTCGATGGAACGTCGTTCGATCTCTACCAGGGGCGCACGTTAGGCATTGTCGGCGAGTCCGGCTGTGGCAAGAGCGTCACAGCGCGATCCATTCTGCGCATTGTCGAGCGGCCAGGCCGGATCGTGTCGGGCCAAATTCTGCTCCGTCGCGCCGATGGCGGCAGCGTCGATCTGGTGCAGCTTGCAGGTGATGGTGCCGAGATGCGGGCCATCCGCGGCGGCGAGATCGGTTTGGTGTTCCAGGAGCCGATGAGCTCGCTGTCGGCATTTCATACCGTCGGCAACCAGCTGATCGAAGCCATCCGTCTGCATTCATCGCTGTCGAAGCGTGCGGCACGAACGCGGGCGATCGAACTGCTCGCCATGGTCGGCATTCCGCGCCCTGCGCAGCGCATCGATTCCTATTCTTTCGAGCTGTCGGGTGGGCTGCGCCAGCGGGTGATGATCGCGCTGGCGCTGGCCGCCGAACCGCGCATTCTGATTGCGGACGAGCCGACCACCGCGCTGGACGTCACGACGCAGGCGCAGATCCTCGACCTGCTGCGCCGACTGCAGCAGGAGCGTGGCCTGGCGGTGATTCTGATCACGCACGACATGGGCGTGATCGCCGAGATGACCGACGATGTGGTGGTGATGTATCTGGGCCATGAGGTGGAGAAAGGTCCGGTGGACGCCATCTTCCACGCGCCGCGTCACCCATATACACAATCGTTGCTACGCTCGATCCCGTCCGTGCTGGCCGAGCCGCGTTCGCGGCTGGAGACGATCTCCGGTTCCATTCCGCATCCTTATGCGCGGCCACCCGGGTGTCCGTTCCATCCGCGCTGCTCCGAGTACATCGCAGGCGTGTGCGAGAAGTCGTTTCCAGCAGAGGTCTCCATTGCAGACCGGCACGACGTGGCGTGCCATCTCTACACGACACAGCAGGTCGTCGCATAACGGCTGATCGCCAAAAATACTCCCCCTCCCCTTGCGGGAGGGGGGCAGGGGGAGGAGGCTTCTGGCCACCATCGACCCCCTCCCCCCACCCCCCTCCCGCAAGGGGAGGGGGAGATTCCGTCTGGTTCGTCCCCACCGAATGACCCGCGTTCTCGATGTACGCGGGCTGCGCAAGTACTACCCGATCCATCGCGGGCTGCTCGGCCGCCGAGTGGGCGATGTACGCGCCGTCGATGACGTGAGCTTCAGCATCGATCGGGGCGAGACCCTGTCGCTGGTCGGCGAATCCGGCTGCGGCAAGACCACCACGTCACGCTGTATCCTGCGTGCCATCACGCCCACTGCCGGCGAGATCCGCTTCCGCGGTGAGAGCGGCACCGAGATCGATGTGGCACGCCTGTCCCGGCAGGCACTGCGGCCGCTGCGCCGGCAGATGCAGATGATCTTTCAGGACCCGTTCTCCTCGCTCAACCCGCGCATGACGATCGCAGAAATCATCGGCGAGCCGCTGCTGGTCAACGGCATGACGGATGCGCGCGCACGCAATCGACGGGTCGCCGAACAGCTGGACCTGGTGCACCTGCCGGGAGCCTATCTGAACCGGTTCCCACACGCGTTTTCAGGCGGCC
>JBKPOG010000225.1:0-9569 GCA_046732975.1 Pseudomonadota bacterium | reverse complement strand
TAAGTCGAAGGAGGAGGCCGAGGGCCAGCAGGCATGCGCTGCCACGCGCAACGGCGCGGGCGGTACGGCAGGCGAGGCGCAGGCCACAGAACATTGGCATCCTATAGGCTTTCAAGCCGCAGTACGCAAGCCGGCGGTCAGACCGCTATGGATTGGCCTCAGAACGGCGGTGGGCCAACAACCTCCCAACGGTGACGTTGAAATGCGTCGGCCACCTCCTGCCCGCTCATTGTCGATATCGGGCGGTTGTTCTGGACCGCCTCCTCGAAGAAACTGCCGGCATTTCCGGGCGTATAGAGGAACAACACGCGTCCTGGCTCTTTCCCGGTGCTCTTCCACGCGTGCGGCAAGCCCCGCGGCATGAATGCGCATGTCCCGGGACCGCCGACCGTAATCCGATCTCCGATCTTGAAGGTGACCTCGCCGCTCAGCACGTAGGCGATTTCGTCGCTGTCGTGGTGGACGTGCAAGTCGGTCACCGTATCGGTTGGCGCAACCTCCTCGAACATCATGACGCTCTGGGTCATCTCGCTCGTGATCTTAAGCGCGGCTGATCTGCCAGGCGCCATCTGCCACACTGCGCCTTGCCCTGCGGGAATTACAAAGTCCCCGATGTTCATGGCACTTACTCCCAAATGGCTTTCCATCGAACGGTGCGAGTTCCGATCCATTATAGCAATGCGCGGCCGGCGTCGAGCGATGCGACTGGGGATCGGCGCAGTCGGGCGTGTCATTCCGCCGGATATATTCGGGCGCGAGTGACGTCGAGGCTGCAGGTCTGACCAATCGCCGGCGTCCACATACCGTCGAGCGTCAGAACATCGAAGGTCTGGTCGAACACGCCAACCCGGGTGCGACGCAGTGGCCCCAGCGCTTCCTGGCTTTCACAACGCGCCGGTCCCGATCCTGGCACCAATCCGATCTCGTGCGGCCGGATCAGGGCAACCGCGCGGCCCGAAGGGCAACAAGTCGCAGCATCAACGTCGGGGAGCGCGTCAAACTGCATGCGCCCACCGGCCACCATTCCGGAGAATCGAACCGATTCACCAAGAAACTCATGTACAAAGATGCTCTCTGGTTCGGCATACAATTTCGCCGGCGTGCCCACCTCCTCAATGTGGCCGGATCGCAGCACCGCTATGCGATCGGCCATTTCCATCGCCTCCGTCTGATCATGTGTGACGAAGATGGTGGTGAGCCCCATCTTGTCATGCAGCGCGCGCAACCAGATACGCAGGCTCTTGCGCACCTTGGCGTCCAGCGCACCGAACGGCTCGTCCAAGAGCAACAGCTTAGGCTCGATCGCCAAAGCGCGTGCCAGCGCCACACGCTGACGCTGACCACCCGATATCTGCTCGGGATAACGCTGCCCCAGACGACCGATCTCCATCAGGTCAAGCAGCGACTGAACGCGCGTATAAATCTCACGCGCCTTTGGGCGCTGATGACGCGGGCGAACATTGATGCCGAACGCGATGTTGCGCGCCACTGTCATGTGCCGGAATAGTGCGTAATGCTGGAACACGAACCCCACGCCGCGCCGGCGCGCCGGCACGCCGTGCATCGACCGGCCATCGATAATGATCTCCCCCGAATCAACGAACTCGAGTCCGGCCAACACACGCAGTAAGGTCGTCTTGCCAGAGCCAGATGGTCCGAGCAGAGCCAGGAACTCACCTTGAGCGATGGTCAGGCTGACGTCATCCAGCGCCATGACATGGCCAAACGCTTTGCGAAGATTGCGCAGCTCGACACTCACAAGAGCGCCTCGGTGCGCTGACCAATGCGCCACTCCAGCGCTGCCTTCACCACAAGAGTCGCGAGCGCCAGCATTGAAAGCAGTCCGGCGATGGTGAACGCGCCCACCCAGTCGTAGTCATTGAACAGCGCTTCGACCTGCAAGGGCATCGTCATTGTCTGGCCCCGGATGTGACCGGATACCACAGCAACCGCGCCAAATTCGCCCATGGCGCGGGCGTTGCACAGCAACACACCGTAGAGCAGTCCCCACCGTATGTTTGGAAGCGTCACCCGCCAGAAGGTCTGCCAGCCGCTGGCCCCCAACGTCAGTGCCGCCTCTTCCTCCGCTGCGCCCTGGTGCTCCATCAGCGGAATGAGAGTTCGTGCGACAAACGGAAACGTCACGAACGTGGTCGCAAGGATGAGGCCTGGTACGGCGAAGATGATGTGCATTCCCGCGCGGTTCAGCATCGGGCCAAGCCAACCGTTGGCACCGAACAACAACACCCACACAAGACCCGAGATCACCGGCGAGACCGAAAACGGCAATTCGATCAGCGTCACCAGCAACCCGCGGCCCGGGAAGCGGAAGCGGCCGATACACCACGCCGCGGCGACGCCGCATACGGCGTTCAGCGGAACCGTGACTGCCGCAACGATCAATGTCAGCGTAATCGCCGCGATCGAGTCAGGCTCGGCTAGTGCCTCGACAACGGCGCCGAAGCCCCGCATCAGCGCCTCAGAGAATACCACGATCAGTGGCAGCAGAAGTAGAATGAGCAGCAGCAGAATCGTCACGGCCACCAACGTCGTGCGCGTGGCCAGGCTCTCCTGCGTCGCGCGCTGGTTCATGACTGCACAGCCATGCGTCGCTGCAGCAGATTGAGCAGCAGGAGTACGATGAACGACGCCAGCAGCATCACCAGGCCCAAGGCGGCCGCGCCGGCGTAGTCGAGCTGCTCCAGACGGATGACGATCAGCAGCGGTGCGATCTCACTGATCATCGGCATGTTGCCGGCGATAAAGATAACCGAGCCATATTCACCGACGCCACGTGCCAACGCCGCGCCAAACCCAGCCAACAGCGCTGGCAGCAATGACGGCAGAACGATCCTGCCGATGATCTGCGCACGCGTCGCACCTAGTGTTGCCGCGACCTCCTCCGCTTCCAGCGGCAGGTCCATAATGATCGGTTCCAAGGTGCGGACCACGAATGGCAGGCCAACGAAGATCAACGCAACGAGGATACCCAGTGGCGTATAGGCGACCTTGATGCCCAACGGCACCAGCAGCGCGCCAATCCAGCCCTTTGGCGCAAACAGCGCGGTAAGCGAAATGCCCGCTACTGCCGTCGGCAACGCGAGCGGCATGTCGATCAGCGAGTCCGCCAGGTTCCGACCGAGAAAGCGATATCGCACCATCACCCAGGCGATGAGCAGTCCGAATGGCACATTGACTGCCGCAGCGAGCGCCGCGGTGCCGAAGCTTAGACGCAGCGCTGCGAGGACGCGCGGCTCGGTCACCGAGTGCCAGACACCGATCACGCCAAGCTCCCACGGTCGCAGCGCCAAGGCCCCGAGCGGAATCAGCACAATCAGCGACAACCACAGCAATGTCACGGTGAAGGTTGGAACGAATCCGGGCAACGCGGACCGCTGTGCGATCCGCATCAACGTCCAGGAGTGAAGATGCGATCGAACATGCCGCCATCGGCAAAGTAGGTGGCCTGCGCCGCGCTCCAGCCGCCAAAATCCTGAATGGTGGCAAGCTTCATCGCCGGGTAGCGTTCGGCATACTGCGCCGCCACAGTTGGGTCGCGAGGTCGGTAGTAGTTCTTCGCGGCGATCTCCTGCGCCTCTCTTGTATAGAGGAATTGCAGATAGGCCTCGGCTACCGCACGGGTGCCCTTTCTGTCCACGACACTATCGACAACCGCGACTGGGGGTTCCGCCAGGATGCTGATGGACGGATAGACAATGCTGAACTCGTCCGCACCGAATTCCTTGCGGGCCAGCCAGGCCTCGTTCTCCCATGCGACCAACACGTCGCCCAGGCCGCGCTGGACAAAGCTGTTGGTAGCGCCGCGCGCGCCGGTGTCGAGCACCGGCACGTGACGAAACAACTGGCGCATAAACGCCTCAGCCGACTCGTTATTTGCATTCGGCTGAGCCTGAGCCCAGGCCAGCGCCGCAAGAAAATTCCAGCGCGCACCACCCGAGGTCTTCGGATTCGGTGTGATGACTGACACATCCTGCCGGACCAGATCCGGCCAGTCGTGAATGCCCTTGGGATTTCCCTTGCGTACCAGCAACACAATGGTGCTTGTCGTTGGCGCGCTGTTGTCAGAAAGCCTTGCCTGCCAGTCAATCGCGAGCAGTCCCCGCTTGGCCAGTGTGTCAATGTCCGCGGCAAGCGCCAGCGTCACGACATCGGCCTGCAGCCCGTCCAGCACCGCGCGCGCCTGCGCACCGGACCCGCCGTGTGACTGGTTGATGGTAATCCGTTGGCCGGTCTTTTTCTGCCAGGCAGAGACAAAGGCGCGGTTGATGTCGCGGTAGAGTTCTCGCGTCGGGTCGTAGGACACGTTCAGCAGGGCCGCGTCTGCCGCAGAGGCAGCAGACGCGATCGGACCGGCTGCAGCTGTCGCCAGCAAGGAACGTCGGCTGATGGCTAGATATCCCACCGAAATTCTCTCCACTGAGATGAGACACAATCAATAGGAACACTCGCGCCATGAGTGCAATAGCCAAGCAGGATTCGCGGCTGGGGACAGAAGCAACAAGCGGAGGGCGCAAGGGACGTTGATGTCCTACCTCGTTGATACCACCCGCAAAGGAGACATGAGCATGAGCTTTCGCATTAGCGGTCTTCCCGCTGCGCCGTTCGCCCGCTTGTTCGGTCTATCGGACGATGAATTGCGGAAGCACGGCGCGGTGCGGCGCATCGCGCAGCACAATGCTCCTTGCCGGATCAGCCTGACCGACGCACAGCCAGGCGAAGAGGTGCTGCTGGTCAACTATGAGCACCATCCGGTCGACTCGCCGTATCGCATGCGCTTCGCCATCTATGTGCGGCGCGGCGAGGAACAGTATGTCGCCGTTGACCAGGTGCCGGAACAGCTGCGCACGCGCATGCTGGCGGTGCGGGCGTTTGACGCGAACGCAATGATGGTGGCCTGGGAGGTCGTCGACGGGCAGCAGGTGGATGAGGTCATCGAACGCCTGTTCACGGACCCTGAAGCTGCCTATCTGCATGTGCATTATGCCGCACCGGGATGCTATGCCGCGCGCGTCGACCGCGCCTGACCTGTTGAGCGGACTGCCGATCGGCCCCACGGTGGAGCCGATCGGCGATGGCGCCGCGGTGCTGCGTGGTTTCGCTAGGCCACGCGCCGATGATCTGCTGAGCAAGGTGGAGCAGATAGCCATCGTCGCGCCGTTCCGCCATCTGGTGACGCCCGGCGGCTATACGATGTCGGTGGCGATGACCAACTGCGGCGAACTGGGCTGGGTCAGCGATCGCGGCGGCTACCGCTACCAGCAGGTTGATCCGCTGAGTGGGATTGAATGGCCGCCTATGCCGGTGACGTTTCAACGCCTGGCAGCAGAGGCGGCGGAACAGGCCGGGTATCGTGATTTCGCGCCCGACGCCTGTCTGATCAACCGCTACGAACCCGGCGCACGGCTGTCTCTCCATCAGGATCGCGACGAGCGGGAACGACAGCAGCCGATCGTGTCGGTGTCGCTCGGTTTGCCCGCCATCTTCCTATTCGGTGGTAACCGGCGCAACGACCGGCCCCGACGCATTCGCCTCGATCATGGGGACGTCGTGGTCTGGGGAGGGCCGACGCGCCTCGCCTATCACGGTGTCGAGGCGTTGGTCGATGCGGAGCATCCGGCCACCGGCCGCTGTCGCATCAATCTGACCTTCCGCAAGGCCGGCTGATCGCCGGCGAACCCAGCCCCGCAGGAACTGCGGCGGTCGCGTCGTCCGAGCCACTGTCTTATTTGGTCTTTTGTTGCCACAACCCCAGAGCCGCGCCGGTCGGATCGATAATGATCGACAGCGCGCCTTCGCCCATCACGTCCATCACGTCCTTCACGATAGTCGCACCGAGTGATTTCGCCTTCTCGGTTGCCGCGACGATGTCGTCGACCAGCACATAAGGCAACCACATCGACGGTGCATCCGGCATCGGATGCTTCATCATGCCACCGCCGGTACCTTCACCGACGTTGATCAGCGTATAGGTCATGCCGCCGCCCATATCGACGTCGTTGAGCGACCAGTCGAACAGCGACTGATAGAAAGACTTTGCCTGGGTGACGTCCTGTGTGTTGAGCTCGACATGCACGAACGGATTGGCCATTGCGGCTCCCCTGTCTGAATGCGCAAGGCCACAGAACGGCGATCCCCCTCTTTGTTCAAGAGCAGAATGGCGCGACACTGAGATTTCATGATCACCAGGGAGCGAGACCTCTCATGCCCACCATCGTGCTCTGCCGTCCCCTGCATGCAGGCGGAATGGCGCTGCTGGAGGCCCGCCATGACGTCACCATCCGCATGTTGAACCGACCATCAGCGAAGGAACTGGCCGACTCCATGCCGGGTGCACACGCAGTGCTGGTAGGGCTGGAGAAAGTGGACGAGGCGCTGCTCGCCGCTGCGCCCGACCTGCGCATCGTGTCGCGTTTCGGCGTCGGCTACGACACGGTCGATATCCCCGCCTGCACGCGCCGGGGTGTCGTGGTCGGCGTCACCAACGGCGCCAATGATTTGTCGGTGGCCGAGCACACGCTGATGCTGCTGCTCGCGGTGGCGCGTCGGACGATCGATATGGACGCCTCGGTGCGTGCAGGGAAGTGGATGATCCGCGAGGGACGCCCGATGGGCGAGTTGGCCGGCCGCACCATCCTGGTGGTCGGCTACGGTCGCATCGGCACGCGCGTCGCGCGGCTGTGTGCGGCGTTCGGCATGCACGTAATGGTGTGTGATCCAGCATTTCCCGTGCCGCGTATCGCAGCCGATGGGTTCACGCCGGTGACCGATATCGCGGCCGTGCTGCCGCAAATCGACGTGCTCACCCTGCATTGCCCGTTGGGCGAAGACACACGGCATTTGGTGAACCGCGAGACACTGGGGCTGATGAAACCTACCGCCTGGCTGATCAATGCGGCGCGTGGGCCGCTGGTGGATGAGGCGGCGCTCGTCGAGGCGCTGTCGTCAGGCAGACTGGAGGCTGCCGGCCTCGATGTGCAGTTGCGCGAACCGCCCGATCCGGCCAATCCGCTGCTGAAGCTGCCGAATGTCGTGCTGAGCCCGCACAATGCCGCGGCACCGCTGGAATGCAACGAGAAGATGTCGGTGCGTGCGGCGAAGAACATGTTGGAGCTGTTCGACGGCGCACTGGATCCCGGTTACGTGGTCAATCCAGAGGCTCTTCCCAATCGGCGGAACGCGTGAGATTGCGCAGTTGAGTACCTCAGGAGAATCATTTTCTGTTCGCGATTCGATAGACAGGTGTCGACGCTCATGGCGTCAGCGCGATCTGCAGCATCGCGGCGTATACTGTTCAGGTCCCTGCGTTTGATCCGGATCAATGCGGCATGCGGCTGGCTGGGCCATGAAATAGCAACAGCCAAGGAGAGCAGGCATGGCCGGCATCACTCTGTCGATGGACGATATCAGGTCGGCACCGCCCGAGGTGCGGCGCTGGCTGGAGCACGAAATTGCCCGCGCACTCGGCTTGCAAGCGGCACCGGCGCCTGCCCAGGCATCGTCACTGGTCGGCTGCAATGTCGAGGAGGCGCGCGACATCCTGGCGCTGGTGCAGGGCATGCTGCCGGTAGTCAGTGTGTTCTTCGAACTTGGCCGCGAGGCGGCGAGTGTCGCGGTACACGGCTTGCGCGCGTTTCGCGTCGCCGACATTTTGCGGCACACCAGGTTGCAGTCGCCCGACCAGGTGATTCAGTGCCTGAATGTGCTGACCCAGGCGTTGCGGCGTACTCGCGGTGACGCGGCGGCGGAATTCTTTGCGTTGGACGATCAGGGCCACTGTCTGGTGGCGGAGGCGACGATGCGCAGCGTCCTGCGGCTGTGGCAGGAGATCGTGGCGCAGCGGGGGCCCGAGCAGCCTGCGGAGGCTTCAGCCTGACGTCATCGCGGTAATGTCGACCTCCATCAGCAGTTCCGGGCTGGCCAACCCCTTCACCACCAGCGCAGTGAAACAAGGGGTGACGCCGTCCAGACGGCGAAGAACGACATCGGCGACCCCCGGCAGGTAGGCGCGGTCGGTGACGAACACGGTGGCCTTCACCACGTCGGCCAGCGTCGATCCCGCCTCGCTCAGCAGCACCGCGACGTTGTCCATTGCCTGCTCGGCCTGGGCGGCGGGGTCGCCGGGACCATGCATCACTTCGTTGAGGTCGGTGCCGGTCTGGCCTCGCAGGATTATCTGGTTCCCGGCGCGCACCGCCATGCAGAAGTCGCAGTCGAGCGACTGCTGCTCGGAGCCATAGCGCACTGCATTCGAATGGTAGCGGCGCAGCCGCAGGTGCGGGCCACCCTGACGGCGCATCACGTGAACGTCGATCTCGAACAGAATCTCCGGCCGGGCGAAGCCGGTGACAATGAGGCCGGTGGACACCGGGTGAATGCCGCGGAAATGCCGGCCGATCACCGGATATACCGCCGCACGATAGGCGCGGTCGCTAATGTAGACGGTGATTTTGCAGACCTCGTCCATCCCTGAGCCCGCTTCGAGCAACAGCGTGGCGACGTTGGTCAGCGCCAGGTCGGCCTGCGCCGCGGCATCCTCCGGCCGACGACCAAGGCCTGCCATGGCGCTGCCGTCGAGCGCCGCCCCCGTCTGGCCGCGGACGAACACCTCGCTGCCAGTGGCGGCAACCATCGCACCCTGCCAGGCGATGTCCTGGGAGAACCAGTCCTTTAGCTCGAACGTGCGCAGGCGCTGCACCGGCTCGCCGAGGATCGCTTCAGCGTCGATCTGCACCATCAGTTCCGGGAGCGGCAGGCCGGCAACGACGAGGCCAGTGCCGACCGGAAACACGTCGCGCAGCCGCTGGCCGATCGCTTCATATACCGGCTTGCGGTGCGCCCGATCGATCAGCGTGGTGGTGAGTTTGGTGATGTCGCGCAGCGAGCCGCCGGCGGACTGCAGTGCATGTTCGATGCTATCGAGCGCAGCGCGCGCCTGTACCGCAGGGTCGCCGAGGCCGGCGACTGTCCCATCCGACCGTAGGGCGCTGCGGCCGCTCAGGAACACGCGCGAGTCGCAATGCGTGGCAGCGGCGATGCGGAAGGAGGAAAACGCGGCGACGGGGAATGGGAGCAGGCGGGAGCGGGGCATGAGAGATATGGAACCACAATTGTGGTTCATCCGGAGACACTCTCAGGTGGGTGTCAACAACGCAACCGAGTTGCAGGAAAAGCTGGGAGCGGGTGGGGGAGGTCGAGAGAACCGATCTCCCGAGGTAAACCCGCCGTGGCCGCAATCCAGGCGCTCCGGAACCGCACGACTCCACGGACTGGATCCACGCATCTGTAGGTCGCTCTCCGGTATACGGAACTGCTTCCGAATAAGCCGTCTGCCATGTAAGACGCTCGGCACAACCTTCGCCGTGGCAGGGGCTGTCGATGCCAGACCCGAGACACCGTCGACCGAACCAGTAACTGCTCATCCCTGGTTTGACACTGTCGACCAGAGTGTGGCTTGGGAGTAGTTGATCGGCTGCGAGATGGTGATTGACATGATCACGGCGGTCTCGATTCAAGCTTTTCGTGCCCGCACTGCCCGACATCACCCAACT
>JBKPOG010000224.1:0-7206 GCA_046732975.1 Pseudomonadota bacterium | reverse complement strand
CGATCGTCACCGGCATTCCTGGGTGCATGCTCGCCAGCTGGCTCTCTTTGAAATTGGCGTCCACCCAGAGCCCGTGCGCCGGCACCAACGAGATGAGCTGCGCCCCGACCGTCGCATACGCGCCGGCCCGCGCACTGCGGTTGCCGACTATCCCATCGATTGGCGCCCGCAGCTCGGTGTAGCTCAGGTTGAGCTTGGCCGTGTCCTGGTCTGCCAGCGCGCCCGCGAGTGCAGCGGTGACCTGCTGCTTCTGCGTGTCGATGACGTTGAGACGCTCCTGCGCCGCCTGCAGCGCTGCGCGCGCCCTGGCGTCGGCGGCAAGCGCCTTGCGATAGTCCGCATCCGCCTGCTGGAAGCGCTGCAGCGATGCCGCATGCGACTGCGCCAGGTCACGATACCGGTCGACGTCGTACTTGCTGCGGCTGATCTCTGCCGCGGTCGCGGTGAGTTCGGCCTGCGCCTCGGTGATCACCGCTTCCTGCAGCTTCCGGGTAGCGTCCAGGTTGGCGAGAGTCGCTCGCTGCGCCGCGACTGCCGCAATCGTCTTTGCCAACGCGGCGCGGTAGTCGCGATCATCCAGCTTCGCCAGCAGATCGCCTGCCCGCACTGCCTGGTTGTCGGCCACCGCGACATTGGCGATGAACCCAGCGACCTTCGGTGCAATCACCGTCACATCGCCGCCGACATAGGCATCGTCCGTCGTCTCGATGAACCGCCCGACTGTCCACCAGTGGTGGCCGTACCAAGCTGCCCCAATTCCCACCAACAGCGCCGCACCGGTCAGCCCGAGCTGTCGGCGCGACAGGCTCGCCGGCCGAACGGGAGGCCGGGCGATGATGTCGCGCTCGACCGCCTGGCCGCTCATGACGTCCTCCTCGCGCTCGCTGGCGCCGAAACCGAGCGAAAGGCCGGCTCAACCATCACCTTGCCGCTCCGACGATCCACCAGCACCGGATCGGCCGTCTCGCCGGTCTCGGTATCAACCACGATGACGCTGGGCCCCTCAGGGGCGAAGTGGCGGTTGCCCCAGGCGAGCAGCGCCCACAACACCGGCCGGAAATCACGACCACGCTCGGTCAGCACATACTCGTAGCGGGGCGGGTGCTCGTTGTAGCGGCGTCGCTCCAGCAGGCCGGATTCAATCAGCGCGTTCAGGCGTCGCGTCAGCATGTTCGGAGCGATGTCCAGGCTCTTCTGGAATTGGTCGAAGCGCGTCAGCCCGCGGAAGGCGTCGCGCAGGATCAGGATGCTCCACCATTCGCCCACGCGCTCCAGGCTGCGGGCAATCGGGCAGGACATGGATCCGAAGCTCTTGCGTTGCATGGCCCCTCCTGGCAGTCACATGCATGATGCAATCCGCCAGATAGACCTGTTGCTTTCATGATGCAAGTGGCCGGACCCGACCGATGCGCACGCGTGCCGATCAGTTGCTGGTAAATCGCGGACTGGTGGACTCGCGTGCGCGAGCGCAGGCCCTGATCCTTGCTGGCAAGGTCTTCAGTGGCGAGCGCCGCATTGCCAAGGCAGGCGATCTGCTGTTGTCAGACACACCGCTGGAGGTGCGCGGCCAGGATCATCCCTGGGTATCGCGCGGCGGACTGAAGCTCGAACACGCCTTGGTGCATTTCGGCCTGTCGGCGGCCGGCAGGATTGGCCTCGACATAGGCGCCTCCACCGGTGGCTTCACCGATGTGCTGCTCGCGCATGGTGCCGCAAAGGTCCATGCGGTCGATGTCGGCCATGGGCAGCTGGCGTGGAAGCTCCGCTCCGACCCGCGCGTCGTCGTCCACGAGCGAACCAACGCCCGGTACCTAAGCAGTAATGCGGTAGGCGATCCGGTCACCGCGCTGGTCTGCGATGCGAGCTTCATCGGCCTGCAGACACTGCTTCCAGCGCCTCTCGCGCGATGCGCGCCGGGTGCCTGGGCAGTGGCGCTTATCAAGCCACAATTCGAGGCTGGTCCCCGCGGTGTGGGGCGCAAGGGCGTTGTCCGCGATCCCGCGGTTCATGCAGCGGTTTGCGAGCGAATCAATGCTTGGTGGGATGGGAAGCCCGGCTGGCGGGTGTTGGGGATAACTGAAAGCCCGATCACTGGCCCGGAAGGAAACCGCGAGTTCCTGATCAGTGCCGTGTTGTCTTGACCGCTCAGGATTGCTGCGGCTGGCCGCAGGTCATATCGCGCTTCGCGATCTCCGCCAGCAGAGACCAGACCTTGCCAGGTTCCATCGGCACGTCCGGATCGTTCAGCAGGCGATCGAGTTCGTCCAACTTCCGAGCGTACTCGGTTTCCGTCATATCCTTGTCTCCGATCGTATCGGCCATGCTGAAGTACCTCGGGATCGTGGCGGTCCTGGGGCGTCAGTCTTGAGATAAGATGCTTACTAGCGAATTACTGCCGTCCCGGATGATCAAACGGACGATAGTATTGCCGGCGCCAGTGAAACGGTTTTGGCGGCGGGATGCGTGGGGTTGCGAAAGCGCAGCTCGCCTTCGATTGCCGCATCGGCCGTGCCGAACAGCTCGAAGCGCGAGGCGCATGTCACGGCGACCACTCGCCGGGCCGCCTGATGGGCCAGGAAGCGCCGTGCTTCCGCCTCCAGGCTAAGATTTTCGCGCAAGCTGGACCAGTCGGCGCGGTCGACGTCCTCGATGAACACCGCAAGAATGCCTGGCCGGCGCCCGCTCAGCCGATGATGCATTGTCTCGGCCAGGCTTCGGTGCACGGCTTTGCCGACCTCGTCGACCCGACCGGCGCGCGCCGCGATCACAAACACCCCAGCCTGGTTGGCAGTGACCGCCAGATGCGCTTCCGGTCCGAACTCGTGCCGCAGCGAGGTTGCCAATCCATCGGCCTCAAGATCCCGCGACAGCGCGAGCGGCTCAAGCTGCAACACACCAGCGTCGTCCTGGTCTCGTCGTCCGTCAGTCTCCAGCAGGCGGCGGATGCGTGCATGCATCGGCGCCAGTGCCTCGCTCTGCAACCCTCGCGGCAGCGACATCTTCAGCAAATGTCGGCCCGGGCGGTCGGCGAGCCAGGCCCGCACGTCCGCGTTGACCCGGTCCGCAAGCTGCATCCACGCCTGCCGGCCAACCAGCCGCCCCTGATCGGCCGAAACCACTTCGCAGGCGACCTCCGCTTCGGAGCCACCGCGCGCGATCAGCAGGTCGTAGGGCGCGCCCCGCTCGAGGCCTGGGAACGTCACTTTGAAACCGCGTGAGTCCTGGAGCGCGGCAGTACGCAGCAGGTGGAACAGCGGCACCAAGGTACAGTCGCCTTGCAGACAGACCTGGATCCATCGGCGCAATCGCGCGCTGCCGCGCGCGCTCAGACGTTGTGACAACAGCACGGCCTGAGTTGCGAGCTGCGCCGCGTGCAGTTCGCCCGCTGAGGGCAGCCTGCCCAGCGCGCCCCTCAACCGTTCGATCGACAGCTCGAGCGCATGCCGCTGGCGCGCCAACCGTCCGGCACGCGGTCCTGACGCGGTGCGTAAGGCGATCTCCGCCATCCGCGCGGCCCAGACGTCAGGTCCCGCCAGGGCGATGAATGCGTCGAGCGCAAGTGAGTCGTAGGGAGCTGGTTGCGGCTGCATCTGCGGCGGATCCCGGCGGAATAGACGCCGGTCGCCGGTGCTTCATTCCACGCCTCAGTTGCGCGGCATTCTCGCTATACTCGGCGCATCAGGGTTCTGCGCCCGGTGGCGCAGCAGATGGTCGGCGAGCACGCAGGCAAGCATCGCCTCACCGACGGGGACGGCCCGGATGCCGACACAAGGATCGTGGCGGCCACGGGTCGTGATCTCGATATCCTGTCCGGTCCGGTCCACCGTCTGGCGTGGTGTCAGGATCGAGCTGGTGGGCTTCACGGCAAACCGCGCCACGATCGGCTGTCCGGTGGAAATGCCGCCCAGGATGCCGCCGGCATGGTTGGAGGCGAATTCGACCACGCCGTCGCGCATGCGCATCTCATCGGCGTTGGCCTCGCCCGACAGGGTCGCGGCAGCAAAGCCTTCGCCAATCTCTACACCCTTAACGGCGTTGATGGACATCAACGCCGCAGCGATCTCCGCGTCCAGCTTGCCGTAGATCGGAGCACCCAGTCCGGGAGGCACGCCTTCTGCCACGACCTCGATTACGGCGCCGGCGGAGGAGCCGGCTTTGCGAACCTCGGTCAGATAGGCTTCCCACACGGCCGCTGTGTCCGGATCGGGACAAAAGAACGGATTGGCGTCGACTGCATCCCAGTCCCAGCGAGAGCGATCGATCCGGTGGGGACCTATCTGTACCAATGCGCCACGCAGGCGGATGCTGTCTCCCAGCACTCTACGCGCCACGCCTCCGGCCGCGACCCGCATTGCCGTTTCGCGAGCCGAGGACCGGCCTCCCCCGCGATAGTCGCGGATGCCGTACTTCAGTTCATAGGTGAGATCGGCGTGGCCGGGCCGGAACTGCGCGGCGATTGCCGAATAGTCGCGCGGCCGTTGGTCGAAATTGTCGATCTGCAGCGCGATCGGCGTGCCCGTGGTCAGGCCGTCGAACACGCCGGAAAGGATGCGGACCTGATCCGACTCCTGGCGCTGGGTCGTAAACCGCGACTGCCCAGGACGCCGTCGATCCAGCCATGGCTGAATGTCTGCTTCGGATAGCGAGAGACGCGGCGGGCAGCCGTCGACCACGCAACCGATCGCCGCCCCGTGGCTCTCGCCCCAGGTGGTGACGCGGAACAACTGGCCGAAGCTGTTGTGCGACATGCCGCTCTACCGCCACGCAGCCTCTCCCCCTCCCCTCGCGGGAGGGGGGCGGGAGGAGGGGGCCGGGACATTCACGGCCTCATCCCTCCACGATCGAAATGTCGGGTGCCGCCGGGTTCTTCATCCCAACGATATGGTAGCCGCAGTCCACATGGTGCACTTCGCCGGTCACCCCGGCCGACAAATCCGACAAAAGATACACGGCAGCGCCCCCGACATCCTGAATGGTCACGTTGCGCTGCAGCGGCGCATTGAGCTGGTTCCAGCGCAGGATGTAGTGGAAATCGCCGATCCCAGCCGAGGCAAGGGTACGGATCGGGCCTGCGCTGACCGCGTTTACCCGAATGCCCTGCGATCCCAGGTCTGCTGCCATATAGCGCACCGAAGCCTCCAAGGCCGCCTTCGCCACGCCCATCACGTTGTAGTGCGGCGTCCACCTCTCCGCGCCGACATAGGTCAGCGTCAGCAGACTGCCGCCGGGGCGCATCATCGGCACGGCGCGCTGGGCCACTGCAACGAAGGAATAGCAGGAGATGTCGAGCGCCTGGACGAACGCCTCCCGCGGCGTGTCCAGGTAGCGCCCACGCAGGTACTGCTTGTCCGCGAAGGCGATCGCATGCACCAGGAAGTCCAACCCGTCCCACTGTTCGCGGAGTGCTGCGAACGCCGCGTCGATGCTGGCCTCTTCTCCGACATCGCACAGGAACAGCCGTTGCGAACCCAAAGACTCGGCGAGCGGACGCACGCGGCGCCCGAGTGCCTCGACCTGATAAGTGAATGCCAGTTCCGCACCCTGTGCCGCGCATGCCGCGGCAATGCCCCAGCCAAGCGAGCGGTCGTTCGTCACCCCCATGATCAGCCCACGCTTGCCTTGCATCAGCGGGCCTTTGACGGGGGCGCTGTCGGCCATGCTCGATCCTCTGCGATCTGTCTGATGCTCGTGGCACAGCCGCCCGCTTGGGGGCAAGTGCCGCCGCTGCGTCGCTTATAGCAGGGCGACGCTTGCTGATCTCGCGGCCTTTTGCAGGGCGGCATCGAACGCCGCGAGTGGCAATAGCCGCCTTAGGCTCAGTTCCAAGTAGGAGGCATCGGATAAGGTGAGATCGTGGCGGGCGGCCAACACCATTGTATCGTTCCAAGCGTGCCCAGCGGCTTCGTGATCGACCACGATCGGCAATCGCGAAAGGTCCTCGAGATGCTCCCGCCGCGCTGCAGCACTTAGCTTGCGTCGGCGCTCGGCGAGCAGCAGGACGTTGCTAACCTCAAAGCGCCAAATCGGCGGCACCGCGGCGCTATCCGCGATAATCTCGCGTAGAATGGCGAGCGCTCTGTTCGATTGAACCTCCTGGATCAACGCCGCGATCGCTACAGAGGCGTCCAGGACGCAGATTGGCATGCCGGGTGGCTTGCTCAGCGGCGCCCTTCTTTGCGCCAAGCTCGGATCTCATCGCTGGTGATTTGAACCTCCCGATGAGCCAGCCGCTCCCGTCTGGCCGTGATCCTGTCCAGCGCATCGATCGCCTGGGCAACGTCATCAGAGCGTTCGGGGACGAGACGTGCGACCGGGCGGCCATGTCTGGTGATGACGATCTGTTCCCCCTTCTCCACCCGATCGAGCAGCTCGGACAGGCGCGTTTTGGCATCGTAGGCACCGACGGAGCTAAAGGTAGGAGGGATGGTTTCATCCATAGATCATTTCTAGACCAGTCGGCCGACCGGTTCAAACACGCGGTCCGGCGCTCTGTTGCTAGGCACCAGACCCCATGCTAGACGCCGCGCGCCGGCAACTTGCCCCGCGAAGGCGGGGGCCGGCCCTCCACCCACGCTCGCGCCTCAGCGCGACCCCGGAACAGGGAACGGTAACTGGTGTCAGGCGCAACGACGATTGCATCCGGCGGCGGCCTGACCGACCGCTACGCGACGGCACTCTATGCCCATGCGGATGAACAGCACGCGCTCGATACAGTGGTTTCGGAGATGGAGACCCTTGGCCGGCTAATCGATGCCAGCCCAGATTTCCAGCGCCTGCTGGGCTCTCCGCTGATCGATGTAAACCAGGCCACCAGGGCGGCGCTCGCTGTGCTGGAGCAGGAGGGCTTCTCGAAGCCGGTACGTGACTTCGTGGGCGTCGTCGCCGCCAACCGCCGCCTGCGCAATCTGCGCGACATCGTTATCGCCTTCGCCCATCTGGTCGCCGAAAGACGCGGCATCGTCACGGCGCACGTCGCATCCGCGCATCCACTGTCCGACGTGCAGCGCCAACAATTGCGCGCCCGGCTGATCGAGGCCGGCTACGGCAACGTCAACATCCACGAGTCTGTGGAACCTGATCTGCTCGGCGGTCTGGTCGTGCGCATTGGGGCAAGGCTATACGACACCTCACTCAAATCCCGGCTGCAACGACTGCAGTACGCCATGAAGGGAGCCGCCTGATATGGAGATCCGCCCCGCCGAGATC
>JBKPOG010000223.1:0-8335 GCA_046732975.1 Pseudomonadota bacterium | reverse complement strand
ATTGGCAGAATCGTGCGGGAATTGGTGAATCCTCCGAATAGCCAAGCTGCTGGATTATGGCTTCGATCTTCTGGTGGGCGGCAATAATGTAACGCCGGAATGTGAAAATGCCGACGAAGACGGGGATGTGCATCAGCAGCGAAACCAATTGGATACCATAATGCTGCGCGAACCGACCCAGCGCTGGCCGGTAGTCGGGCGTCGACGCAAATACGCCGGCCATGAGCAGGCTCAACGTGAGGAAAAAGCTGAACCAATTGACGAACTGACTGGTGTTGGCGCGCAAATGCGCATTGACCTCCTGGTATTCTTGCAGCAGCAACGCCGCTCGCTCGACCATCAGGTCACCGAACCCGGGCGGACTAAGTTCGTCGCCCAGCATAACCCTACCGCAGCCCCTTTCATGACCGGGAGCAGCGCCAGGCACATGACCAGAGTAAGTGGGAGCCAGATTGCGGCTTGCAGCCAGAGGGGCGGCTCGTAGCGATCCGACCATATGAACAGCGGCACGACGACATGACCAACGACGAGAATAGTCAGGTAAGGCGGAAAGTCATCCGAGGGATAAATCGTGTTGTCTGCGCCGCAAGCCTCACAAGGGCGACGGATTTTGATATATTGGCGCAATAGCCGGCCTTTCCCGCAGTTAGGGCAGCGCAGATTAAGGCCGCGTTTAACACCGACCCATATTAACCGTTCGTCAGGCAAAACCCCTCCAGCCCGTCCCCTTGGTCGGCATGCTATCGGCTCCGGCTGTTTCGGAGCAATTGCGAACGCTCCGGCCCAACTCACCTACCCCGCCAAGGCTGCAGGCGCAGCGCAGCCTTGGCCTCATCTCAGGGTGGGCTCAGGCGATCATCCCCAGCAGAGGAATGGCCCATTCGGGGTTCCGGTCAGAAAGCACTTCGCGATCCACATAACCGACTGCATCGCTGGGTCCCGGCTGCACATCACACCGCCCGCCACCTCAGACAGCTCGGCTTGTGTCAGTTCGCGCTGATCCTACTCGTGCTGCTTCCTACGTGCTACGGCGTCCTGTGCATGGCGGATAACGCCATCCGGTTAAGCCCTGGGACGAACAGGCAGCAGTTTCGCATAGCGGCAGACGGACAGGTGTTGGGGCCGAGGAACAGGGTTTCGCCGCCTGAACTGACTGAGAAGCGCGCCAGCGTCGGGCCACCCGGTAATGCGGCACGTGACGAACACGATTCCGGAACAACATTCGCCACTGCGCCGGCAATTAGCGGAACGGCCGACGCAAGGCTTGTCGCCATCCTTACATTGCGTAGTGGGGTACTGAGAACACCTTGCCTTGACCGAGGGCGATGCGCTGATGGTTTGGCATGGACGGCGAGCATGCGACGATCGAGCGCGACGGTGCGGTAAGGAGCGGTCATAAGGCTAGTCATATGACTGCCCCGATGCAGCGGATCGAGGTGATCACCCGAGGCGGGCGGCGGCGGCGCTGGTCGATTGAGGAGAAGCGGGAGATTATTGCGGAGAGCCTCGGGACGGGGTTCGGCCGAGCGAAGTCATCCACAAGCACGGGATCACGTCGGGACAACTATACGCTTGGCGCCAGCAACTGACCTGGCGCCTGGATGGGCGGCCGGCGAGTCCGCCGGCCAGCTTTGCACGCGTGGATATAGTTGCGGGGGAGAGCGGGAGGTGCCGGCGCCGCCCGGAATGCGACAGACGCCGGCTTGCATCTATTGGGTGACGCAACCCCTAGGCGGCAGCCAAGGAGACAGAATGGAAATCAACGCTGATTTTTCGCGGCGCGTTGCTGTCCACGCCGCACGGCTTCCATGGGTGTCCTCGCCAATGGCCGGGTCGAACGTCAAATTTGTGCGCTGCGTCTTGCGCGAAGACGTGCCGCGCTTCGACGGAAGCTGGACTGGCGATCTTCTCCACCTGAAGGCATCATCATCCAGGGAGATTCCACAATGAAGATCACCGGGATCCGTACGCTGACGGTAGCCGCGCCGCCAAATCGCAACTGGGTGTTCGTCAAGGTCGAAACCGACCAACCCGGATTGTACGGCTGGGGCGAGGGCACACTGGAATGGAAGACGCGCGGCGTGGTCGGCACGGTCGAGGATTTCGTGCCCATTCTGCTGGGTCAGGATCCACGCGACGTCACGCGCATTGTCGAGTTGTTGCAGCGGACATCCTTCTGGCCGCTCGGCGTGATCGGCCTCACAGCGCTCAGCGCCATTGAACAAGCCTGCTGGGACATCAAGGGCAAGGACCTGGGCCAGCCGGTATGGGCGCTGCTCGGCGGCAAGGTGCGTGACCAGGTCCGTGTCTACACCCATATTGGCGCCGGAAAGGTGAAGATCAAACGTCATAGCCGCGACATCGCCAGCTACAGCGAGTCGACCAGCGAGCTGCGCGAGCAAGGCTATACGGCGGTGAAGACTGGACCGGTGCCGTACACCCACTACGATTTCGACATGCGCGAAGTGAAGCATACCGAACAACTGCTGCAATCCTTGCGTAATGCGGCCGGCGACGAGATGGACATTCTGCTCGATTTCCACGGCAGGCCGTTCTCGCCACGCGCGGCGCTGGCCTATATCGATGCGTGCTCAGCGGCGCGCCCGATGTTCGTCGAGGAGCCAATCCAGCCCGGGGACCACGTCGCCATGGCGCAAATTGCGCAACTCGCGAAATGCCCGATCGCTACGGGAGAACGCCTGATCACGCATAGGGAATACGAGGATCTATGCGGTCTGCGCGCGGTCACCTATGTGCAGCCGGACCTCTGCCATTGCGGCGGCTTTACCGTCGGCAAGCAGATCGCGGCCACCGCCGCCACCTTCGGCATCGGCGTCTGCCCGCACAATCCGATGGGACCGATTGCGGGAGCTGTCGGCCTGCACTTCGCTGCGGCAGTGCCGAACTTCACCATCCTCGAGGAGATTACCGGCTCGGTGCCGTGGTACGCCGATGTCGTGCAGACGCCTATTCGTCGCGTCAATGGCTATTGGGAGTTGCCGACCACGCCCGGCCTCGGTGTGGAGGTCGATGAAAAAGTCGCCGTGCAGCACCCGTTCGAGCAAGAGCAGATTGCGTCGATGGATGCGGTGCTGCGGCGGGATGGCACCATCGCCAATTGGTGACATCACAATGGAACACCGGGGCGACGGGGAATATCGGACAGAAGCTGCGCGAAAATCTTGAAGCGACCGGGAAATACGCCTCCGTTTGCTCCGCCTCAATCCAGGCAACAGCCCGCCGTCCATACTGCGGACTTGCACCTTCGATACAGACCGGGTCGCCGAGTTCGCTGGTGTCGATACTCTGCTGCACATCGCGACGGATCTAACCCGCGCGCGAGCTGGGCGCGCATCCAGTCGCGAAAGATCGGTCTCATGGTGAATGTTCTGCCAGCAGCCCAACAGCACCACGTCCGGCGCGTGGTGTTCGCCAGCTCCTACTTCGTCGTAGCTGTCCAGTGCTTCAGCATTGGCGCACTGACGACAACGATGGAGCCGGCACTGATCGATCTGTATGACGCGTCAAAACTGTTCAGCGCACGTGTCGGCAAGATGTTTTCCGAACGCTACGGCGTCTCGTTCATCGCTCTCCGTATGGGTATGTGTGTCAGCGCGCCAACGGCAAATTCGCATGGAGCGCGGATTCCTTTCGGCCGCTGGCGCCAGACGATGTGGGTCAGCGGCCGCGATCTGTGCCGCGCCTTCGAACACGTGGTCGACGAAGAACGCATCAGCTTCGGTGTCTACAATCTGGTTTCGCATAACCCCGGCATGCGGTGGGAGATCGCTACGCTGACGCGTGACCTCGACTTCGTTCCACAGGGATGGGGAAGATGCGCGTTGCCTATGGTGCAGTCTGCGAGGCTGGCCCGGGTACGTGAGGTCGGCCCGCGTAAGTTCGGCGACCGACTCGCCGGAGCCCGCCGCTAACGGGGGCGGTTCTGGTGCAAACGGGGGGAGAGCGTGACGAACCTGAGCCTGCGGCAAGTCTCCAAGCGGTTCGGCCATGTGGAGGTCATTCGCGACCTGTCGTTGGAAATTCCGGCGGGTGAGTTCGCCGTCTTCCTGGGTCCATCGGGCTGCGGGAAATCGACCTTGTTGCGGATGATCGCCGGCCTTGAGGCACCAAGTGCCGGCGAGATCCATCTCGGACACACGCGTATCGATACGGTACGACCAGGCGACCGTGGCGTCGCCATGGTGTTCCAGCACTATGCCCTCTATCCGCACATGACAGTGCGGCAGAACATGGCGTTCGGCTTGCGCAACATCGGAACCCCTCCGAAGGAGATCACGCGCAAGGTGGCGGAAGCAGCGGAGATGCTGGAAATCGCGCCGCTGCTTGACCGCAAGCCCGGACAACTGAGTGGCGGGCAGCGCCAGCGCGTTGCCATCGGCCGTGCCATCGTCAAGCAGCCGCAGGCGTTCCTGTTCGACGAGCCACACTCCAACCTCGACGCGGCGCTGCGCAGCCGCACGCGCATCGAGCTGGCGCGTCTGCACCAGCGCATGCAAACCACCATGGTCTTCGTTACCCATGACCAGGTGGAAGCGATGACGATGGCGACGCGCATAGTGGTGATGAACCAGGGCCGCATCGAACAGGTCGGCACGCCAATGGAAGTATACCAGCAGCCAAGTACCCGCTTCGTCGCTGGCTTCGTGGGCACGCCGGCGATGAATTTCCTGCCCGTCGCTCGCGTTGAGGAGCGTGCCGGCCGTACCGTTGTATGCCTGCCCGACGGCACCGAAATCGCTACGCTGGTGCCCGCCGATCGCCTTCCGCCCGGCGACCTCACACTCGGCATCCGCGCCGAGCATATCGTGCCTGGGAACGGCGCCGAGGCCCGTGTCGTCGTCATCGAGCGCCTTGGCGAACGCACGCTGATTTACGCCGACCTGCGCGACGGTAGCACTGTCGTCTACGACGAGCCAGGCGACGTGCGACTCGAGATCGGGCAGCCAGTGCGCCTCACCTTCGACGGCACTGCGGCGCATTTGTTCGGCTCGGATGGGATGACGCTTCGTGGCTAATCCCATACGTGGCAGCGGCGGTGCTGCAATCGGCGAGACGCACGCCGCCAACCTGCTGTTCGTGCTGCCCTACCTTGTCATGCTCATCGTTCTGCTTTTGGTTCCGCTCGGCTTGGGCATCTGGCTATCGTTCCAAGACTACGACATGCTGGGTGGCTGGAGCGGCAGCGTCGGGCTCGACAATTTCCGCAATTTGCTGGACGATCCGATCTTCCCTGGCACAGTGCGAAACACCGTCGTTTTCGTTCTGATTACCACGCCGGCCTTCGTCGGGCTCGGGCTATTCCTGGCGCTCGCGCTGAACGACTCGCTACGCCGAAGTTCCGTGCTGCGCGCGTTGTTCTTCGGTTCGTCGGTACTCTCGGTCACCATCGTCACGCTGATCTGGCGCCTGGTGTACCTGCCGGACCGCGGGTTGGCGGCCGACATCCTCGCCCTAGTCGGCCTACACAGCTTCGATCCCGTCACCAGCGAGACATGGGCATTGCCGGCAATCGCGGTGGTTACCGTGTGGTGGATCATCGGCCTGCCAATGACGCTTTTCCTCGCCGCCCTGCAACAGATCCCGGCCGAGCTGTACGAAGCCGCGGCACTCGATCACGCATCCCGTTTCACCACGCTGCGGAGCATAACGTTGCCTTCGATCCGTCGCACGATCGCGGTTGTGGCGGTCATCGAAATCGTGTTGCAATTTCAACTGTTCGGCCAGGCGCTGCTGATCACAGGTGGCGGTCCCAACAACCACTCACGCCCGATCGTGCAGTTTATTTACGAGTCTGGCTTCCGCGACCTCCAGCTCGGCTTCGCCGCCGCCTCCTCGCAGGTGCTGTTCGCGCTGATGCTGCTGGCTGCACTTGGGCAGATGTGGCTCTCACGCCGGGGCGAGGGCTAAGCATGCAAAGCTGGCATCGCGGACGTTCGTTGGGCGACCGGCTGCTGCTGCTGGCTGTGGTGCTGCTTGCGATCGCCTGGATCGCGCCCATCGTTTGGGTTGTCGGGCTCAGTCTCAAACCGAACGAGGTGCTGATGCGCAGCACCGGCGGAATCATCCTCCCGCCCTTCACCCTGAAGAACTATGCCGACATCCTGGCCGCCAGCTCGGTGTTCGGCTGGATGACCAACAGCGCCATAGTGGCTGTCGGCCAGACAGTGCTGACGCTGGTGATCGCCTCGCTTGCTGGCTATGGCTTCGCCCGCACCGATTTCCCCGGGCGCAAAATGCTGTTCGTGCTGATGCTGGCCGCGCTCGCCGTGCCGGAGCAGGCGGTCATCGTCCCGTTGCACACCATGTTCGCCCAGGCGAGCCTGCACAACACCTACATTGCGTTGATTGCTCCGCGGCTTGCGTTCCCGTTCGGGGTTCTGCTGATGACCCAGTATTTTCGCGCCATTCCGGCGGAGATCGAGGAGGCCGCGCTGCTCGATCGTGCATCACGGCTGAAAGTATTCTGGCGAATTGTGCTGCCGCTCTCGATCCCGGCGCAGGCGACGCTCGGGATCTATACCTTCCTGCACGCCTGGAATGACTATTTCTGGCCGCTGGTCTCTGCCACCAAGCCGGAGATGTACACTCTGACGGTCGGCCTGGCCTCGATGCAGACCAACTTCGCGCAGACCGAGGGCATCGGCTTCCTCATGGCGCAGGCGGTGTTTGCCGGGCTGCCGGTGCTGATCCTGTACTTGTTCTTCCAGCGTCACATCGTCAGTGCCGTCGCCGGCGGTGCCGCCCGATAATCATGAATCCAAAGGAGGACGTCATGTTGATACGACGAAAGCTGCCTGCTCTGCTGTCGTTCGTTGCCGCCGCACTCGCGATGCTGCTCGCCGAACCGGCAGCAGCGCAGCAGAAGACCGAGATCACCTTCGCCCGCTTCTTCGGTGCCTGCGAGGGCGACTATGGCACGTCACAGGATGTTGCGCACGCACGCGGTGAGTGCGGCGTGATGACCACTTTGGTGAACCTGTTCAACGCCACGAACAAAGACAACATCCTGGTCAAGCCGCAGATCATTGAATGGGGGCCATACTACCAGCAACTCAACGCCCGCATAGCGGCACATGACATCCCGACGATTGCCGTCATGCACACCGCCCAACTTGGCGATTACACCCGCTACGTCGAGCCGCTCGATGACATGCTGAAGGAAGCTGGCATCGACGCCGCAGACTTCACGGCAAACGCGCGCGCCGGAGTCACTGTGGGCGGCAAGATCTACGCCATGCCTTGGGACACGCATTCCTGGCTGTGGCACTTCAACGTCGGGTTGTTCAAGAAGGCCGGGCTCGTCGATGCGCAGGGCCAACCGCTGATACCCAGGTCCGTGGACGAGATGATCGCCCAGGGGCAGCAGATGAAGGAGAAGACCGGGAAGCCGTACATCATTATCGCAACTTCTGGTGCCGGGGATTTCGCCAACAGTGCGCGCGGCTACTACTCGTGGCTCTACGACCAGAATGGCAGCATCTTCCCGAACGGCTATGAGAAAGCCGACTTCAAGACGCCGGAATCGCTCGCCGCTTTCAAAGCCTATGAGAAACTGGCTAAAGCCGACTTGCTTACCAAAGGTCTGGACGGCGGCGGCGCCATCGGCGCCTTCCTCAACGGAAACGGCGCCGTCTATCTCACCGGCACCTGGCGCATCGACGACTTCCTGGCGGCCGCAGCCAAGCCCGGTTCGGCGCTCTCCGAGGGCTACACGACGCGGGTCTTTCCCAACCTGTTCAAGACCCAATCCGTGTGGACGGACAACCATAGCTGGGTATTGCCGAAGGGAGGCACCAACGCGGAATCCCGCAAGGCGGCGCTGGTCTTCCTCAAGTTCCTTTGGGACCACAATTTCGACTGGGCCCGCGGTGGCGGACACCTCCCCGCCAGGCAATCGGTGATGGCGGAATATGCGAAACTCCCACTGCGCCAGTATGTCGTCGATATTCCGAATTTCGGCCGGGCACTGCCGCACGAAGTCCATCGCCAGTTCGGCTTGCAGAACATGATTGGCGAAGAAATCGCCAACATCATCAACACTGGCAAGACCGCGGAACAGGCCGCCGACGCCGCGCAGGAGCGAAGCGTGGCCCTGCTGCGCGGCCGCTGATCAATCGAACCCGCGCCGGCGCAACACTGGCGCGGACCCTTCCGGAGAAAGCAACATGCGCACTGCCCGCGTCCTGCTGGACCGTGACTTCACCATCGGAAGGACCGATCAGCGCCTGTTCGGCGCCTTCGTCGAACACCTGGGTCGCTGCGTTTATGGTGGCATCTTTGAGCCGGGTCACCCGACCGCCGACGCCAAAGGCTT
>JBKPOG010000222.1:0-8492 GCA_046732975.1 Pseudomonadota bacterium | reverse complement strand
TCAGTGATCCGACACAGCTCGAGCTGGTCATCCTCAATCTCGCCATCAATGCCAGGGATGCGATGCCTGAAGGCGGACGCCTGCGCATCGCCACGCGCAATGTCGAACGTCCCGATCTGGCCGAACTGCAACCGGGCGATTACGTGCGGCTCGCCGTGAAGGACAATGGTGCCGGCATGACGCGCGAGGTGCTTGAACGGGCATTGGAGCCATTCTTCACCACCAAGGAAATTGGCAAAGGCAGCGGCCTGGGACTGGCTCAGGTCTATGGTGTGGCGAAGCAGTTTGGCGGCACTGTCCAGCTTCTTAGCACGTCCGGTATTGGCACGACGGTAGAAGTATATCTGCCTCGTGCGCTGGTCGACGCTTCGCATCCGAGGACAGAGGAGTTGAGCACCCCAGAGAACCTCGATGTGGGCGGCACGATACTGCTGGTCGATGACGATGCGGGCGTACGGGATATCGCCGCGGTCTTTCTGCGCGAGGCTGGATATGTGGTGCGCGAGGCCGGCAACGCGGCGGAGGCGCGTGACATCCTGGCAGCCGGGCCGATCAACCTGGCGCTGGTCGATTACGCCATGCCGATCATGTCCGGCTATGAGTTCGTTCGGTTGGCACGCTCGATTCAGCCGAACCTGCCAGTGATCTATGTGACCGGCGCCGCCGACGCCTTGGGCACGGGTGACGTGGCGTTGGACGATCCGATCGTCATGAAGCCTTATTCGCGCGCTGCGTTGTTGCGAGCGGTGCGGGCCACGGTGCGGCGCGCCTAGCCCGCCTATAGCGGCAGCCGTCCCTGCCGCTCCGGCTTATCGGCCGTCGCACCCACTTCGCCATCAGCAAAACGAAGTCTCACACGCGCGCCGGGGCGTACACTTGCGGCGCTGGTCAGCGGATGGCCGACGGCATCGGAAACAACTGCATAGCCGCGCTTCAATACCGCGAGAGGCGATACCGACTCGAGACGCGCCGCACTGCCGTCCAATCGCGCGCGCGCTTCGCGCAAGGACGCCCACAGCGGTGCATCCGACAGACGCCCAAGCGAACGTCCTGCCCGATTGTGTATGGTGGCGACAGCGTGTCGCAGGCACGACACCAGCTTCTGTCCGCAAAGATCGAGCGCCGCATGTCGGCGGGCCACGAAGTTCGGCAGCGCGATGATCAGGCGCGCCTGATGTTCCTGGACCCGCTGCCGGGAATGCGCCAGCCTTCCCGGCAGATCTGGCAGGCTGCGCTCGATCGCGCCGAGTGCGGTGCGGCGTCGTTGCAACAGGTTGGGCAATGCCAGCGCCAGCCGTTCCGCCCGATCGTCCAAACGTTGGCGACCATTGCCCAGCAGGCCAGGCAGATCCGGCAGTCCACGTTCCGCTCGCGAGAGCCTTAGATGCCGGTGCTGCACCAGCCGATTCAATGCGCCAACCAGCCGGGCTGCCTTGTGCTCAAGGTCAGATACGAGGTCAGTCCGCGCCGGCACGGCAAGCTCCGCAGCCGCGGTCGGTGTCGGTGCGCGGCGGTCGGCGACGAAGTCGATCAACGTCGTGTCGGTCTCGTGCCCCACCGCCGAAATCAGCGGGATCCGGCATTCGGCCACGGCACGCACCACCGCCTCCTCATTGAACGCCATCAGATCTTCCAGGCTGCCACCGCCGCGCGCGACAATCAGCACATCGGGACGTGGCGTAATTCGGCAAAATCCCATGATCGCGGCCGCGATGCGTTCCGCTGCGCCCTCGCCTTGCACCGGCACCGGCCACAGCAGTACCGGCCGCGGGAAACGACGAGAAATCGTGGTGCGGATATCCTGGATGACGGCACCACGTTCGCTGGTGATGACGCCGACAACGCGCGGGAGCACCGGCAGCGGCTTCTTCCGATCTGCATCGAACAGCCCTTCCGCAGCCAGCCGCACGCGCAGCATTTCGATGCGGGCAAGCAGCGCGCCGACACCGGCGTATTCCATCCGCTCCACGATGAGCTGGTATGCGGAGCGTTCGGTGTAGGCTGAGATACGCCCCGTGGCGACAACTTCCACGCCATTCTCCGGCCGCATGCCGAGTCGCGGCACCGACGATTTCCAGACGACTCCGGCGATCTTGGCGCCCTCGTCTTTGAGCGAGAAGTAGATATGGCCCGAAGGGTAACGCTTTAATTCAGTGATCTCCCCGCGAACGCGAACGCGCCCAAAATTACCCTCCAATGTGCGCTTCACCGCACCGGAAATCTCCGAGACGGTGTACTCTGGGACATTGCTGCCGCCGGTGAAGGGAAGATCGTTCATCCCGTGAGAGTAAGCGATCCGCCGGGCGGAGCAATCAAAACGTCATACAAGCCGCGCGCCCGCCCGGGGCATCCGCACTAAACCCGAATTTAGTCAGCTAAATCGCTGTTTAGTCGAACAGCCGACTGCGGTTCCCTACATCGCGTTCGTGTCGAGGGCGGCTTGCTCTTTGGCACGCCTGCACCAAAGGGACGAACGAAATGAAGACGATATTTCTTGCCGCTGCCGCGGCGTTTTGCCTCGGAGTGGGCGCAGCCCATGCGGACCAGGGTGAGGATAGTGGTGCCATCGACCCCAACAGCTACTTCACCGAGCTTCCGGGAGAAGTCTCAACGGCCCCTGGGGCACGGCCGAATGACGCGCCGGCAAACGCCTGGCAGCTCATGGGGCAACGGTCCACGTCAACGACGCAGGCCACGCCCTCCGGTGGCTCGCACGGCACGACACTGAACGGAGGCTGAGGACATTGCTGGCTGAACCGGGCCGGCGTAGCCGGCTCGGCTCAAGATGCGTGACAAGCGATCTCGATTCGGCATCCTGGTCCGTCAACGATCGCGAGGCAAAAGCCGTGCAATTTCACAATTGCCGCGACCAGGCTTAAGCCGAGTCCTACACCGGGCGCGTGGCGGCTCCGGTCCGATCGATAGAACCGTGTCAAGACTGCACTCCGTTCCGCAGCCCCGATCCCTGGGCCACTGTCCTCGACCCGTACCACCGGTCCATCGACACGCTGCAGCAGGCGCAGATCGATTGCCCCCCGTGCGGGTGTGAACTTGATAGCGTTGTCCACCAGGTTGGCAACCGCCTCGAGCAGCAGGTCACGATCGCCTGATACGGCAGCGGCATCATGCAGATCGAGCCGCAGCGAAACACCCTTGTCTTCCGCGATCGGATGATAAAGCTCGTGCACGGCACGAAGGATTTCCTCCAGCCGCAGTGTCTTCATTGCCGCGCTGCGGCGGCTGTGGTCAATCTCGGCGATCCGCAGCAACGCAGTGATAATCGCGAGTGACTGGTCGAGCCCAGCTATCGCCCGATCGGACGATTCTGCAAGCTCATCGAGTGTCCGTGCGTTGTCCCGTCCACGTTCAAGGATTGCACGAACGCGCGTCAGCGGTGTGCGCAGGTCGTGCGCGATATCGTCACCGACACTGGACAATTCACCCACAAGACGCTCGATCTGATCCAGCATGTCGTTGACGATCTTCGCCAGCCGATTGAGCGGGTCATCATAGCCGCCGACAGGCAGCCGCTCCTTGAACTCTCCCGCGACGACGCGCTGCACGCGACTGTTCATCTCGTCGATCCGTCGCTGGGCCCGCTTGCTGAGCCAGATCCCGGTGACAAGTGCCAGGCACACCGCCGGTATCAATCCCCATGCCAGCCCACGCGCAACGATATGGCCAACGGCGCGCGTCTCGTCAGCATTGTGTGCCACGAGAAGCACGTCACCCGACTCGAGGCGCCTGCCGACAATTCGCACCTGCTGCAGTTCGCGTCCGCGGTTGTCGACACGCACCACCTCATTGGAATGAGGCGCGCCATCCAGCTCTAGTTCGCGCGGTATCGCCGCGATATTGCCTGCAACCGCAACGCCGTCCGGTCCGAACAACCCTGCCAGTTTTACCCGCCGGGGATCCTGTTCGATATGCGTGTTGACGAAATGCAGCACTTGTGGCGGATCGGTTCCGTCATCCAGCCGCGCGTCGGCTGTAATCGTGGCGTCCATGTTACCGGTCACGTAGGCGGCGGTCTGCCAATACACGAAACCGAAAAGCAGCAGCGTGCACAGGCTGAACGCCACGGCGACGCCGAACGCCCAGCGAAATGTGGTGGAATGAAATGCCTCAGGAAGGTGCACGCAGCATAAACCCCGCGCCACGGACGCTCAGAATCATCGGCGGGTCGTCCGGATTATCGACCTTGCGGCGCAGCCGGCCGATATGCACGTCCACCAGATTGGTCTGTGGTACGAACCGATAGTTCCAGACATTCTCCAGCAGCATCGCTCGCGTTAGGACCTGGCCTTCGCGGCGCATCATGTATTCCAGGAGCTGAAACTCGCGCGGCAACAGTTCGAGTTCACGGCGGCCTCGGCACGCCTTTCGTGACAGCAGGTCCAGCTCCAGCGGGCCGACCCGCAGCACAGTCGCCCGTGGCTCGGCCGGCCGGCGCAGCAGCGCTTCCAGGCGCGCGGCAAGTTCAGATAGCGCGAATGGCTTAGCAAGGTAATCGTCGCCCCCAGCGCGAAGGCCGCGAACGCGGTCATTCACGGCACTCAGCGCGCTGAGCACCAGGACCGGAGTGCTTATACCTTCGCTGCGCAACGTTTCAATCATGCTGAGGCCATCCAATTCGGGCAACATACGGTCGACAACCAGCACGTCCCACCCGCCGACCCGCGCCTTCTGCAGACCGTTGGTCCCATTCGCCGCGCGGTCGAGCACGTAACCTCGGTCCCCGAGAGCCGTTACGATCTCTTCCGCCGTTTCTTCGTCGTCCTCGATCACCAACACTTTCGCCAAGAGGCAGGCTCCACACCGAGACTCAGTATGGCCTGGGGAGACTTGTCAGGTAAGCAGCGCTTTGTCGCAATTGTCTTAGGCAATCGTTGCCAGCCGGACTGAGTCCTGCAGTATGATCGTTCTGTTATCCGCAATTGCACCAGACATCTTCCGGATAGCGCACGGCGGTGAGGCACAGGCCGTCGGCAGGGGCGGTCGGGCCCGCAGCGGCGCGGTTTCGCTGCGCCAATGCGGCGCCAACGCGTTCCGTTGGCCAGCTTCTGTCCCCCACCAACTTCAGGGTGCCGACCATGTTGCGTACCTGGTGGTGCAGAAAACTCCGAGCCTCGGCGATGATCTCGATGATGTCGCCGCACCGACGCACGTCCAGCCGGTCCAGCGTTCGCAATGGGCTGTTTGCCTGGCAGGCGGCCGCACGGAACGAAGAGAAGTCATGTCGCCCTAGCAGCAATTGGGCTGCGGCATCCATCATCTCGGCGTCGAGCACGGTCGGCACATGCCAGACGCGGCCTGCCAGCAAGGTTGGACGGGCGCGGCGGTTCAGGATGTCATAGCGATAGGCACGGCTGACCGCAGAAAAGCGGGCATTCCAGCCCGCAGGCGCGCACGCCACATCCAACACGACGATAGGATGAGGCTTCATGTGATAGTTCAAGGCATCGCGCACCTTTGCCGCGGTCAATACGTCCGGCAGCGTCAACTGTGCCACCTGGGCGGAGGCATGGACACCTGCATCGGTTCGGCCAGCGACGACGCTGGAGACCGGGCCCCCACGATTGAGCCTGGCGGCGGCGTTCTCCAGCACTTCCTGAACTGACAGCCCCGTCGCCTGTCGCTGCCAGCCGACAAACGGGGCACCATCATATTCGAGCTTGAGCGCCCAACAGGTCATCGAGTTGCCCACGAGGGTGAACGTCACCCATCCAGCATTGAATGGACCTTGGCGGCAAGGGCACCATCAGCACGGCCATTTCGCCGCCGGCTATAAGGAACGCCGGTCCGAGCCGGCCAAGTTGCCAGCGATGGCTCTCTTCGGTACGTCGGGGAGGAAGGAGACCAGTCATGCGCGAGTACCGCATCGCTTCCATCCCGGCTGATGGCATCGGGCCCGAAGTAATCAGCGCCGGCCTGGAAGTACTGGACGCCGTGGCGGCACGCGACGGCGGCTTCCGGCTGACCATCGACCACTATGATTGGAGCTCCGACAGGTACCGCAAGCACGGCAGTTTCATGCCGGCCGACGCGCTGGCCTGGCTACGCACCGCCGATGCGATCTATTTTGGCGCGGTCGGCGACCCGGACATCCCCGACCATGTCACGCTATGGGGCCTACGCCTGCCGATCTGCCAAGGGCTCGACCAATATGCCAATGTTCGCCCGACGCGCATTTTGCCCGGCATCACCTCGCCTCTGCGCGACGTGGGTCCCGGCGATCTCGACTGGGTGATCGTGCGCGAGAACAGCGAAGGCGAATACGCTGGACACGGGGGCCGCGCGCATCGTGGCATGCCCGAAGAGGTTGCGACTGAAACTGCCATCTTCACCCGCCGTGGCGTCGAGCGAATCATGCGCTTCGCGTTCGACATCGCGCGCAGCCGACCCCGCAAGCTGCTCACCGTTGTAACCAAGTCGAATGCGCAGCGTCATGGCATGGTCTTCTGGGACGAGATCGCCGCCCTGGTGTCGCACGACTATCCCGATGTGACCTGGGACAAGGAACTGGTCGATGCAATGACCGTGCGCATGGTGCGCCGGCCCCAAAGTCTCGACACCGTGGTAGCAACCAATCTGCACGCCGATATACTGTCCGATCTCGCCGCCGCACTGGCCGGTTCTCTAGGCATTGCGCCGACGGGCAACGTGGACCCCGAACGCCGCAGCCCCTCGATGTTCGAACCAATCCACGGCTCCGCGTTCGACATCACCGGCAAGGGCATCGCCAACCCCGTGGCCACATTTTGGACAGGGGCGATGATGCTGGAGCACCTGGGTGAGAAATCATCGGCCGACCTGTTGATGCGTGCCGTTGAGCAGGTCTGTGCCGCAGGGATAATGACCCCGGATCTGGGGGGCAAAGCGACAACAGCAGAGGTGACAAACGCCGTGTGCCAAGCTGTGCGTGGCATGAATCGTTGATTGATACGTACTTCACCGACGAAGAGCAGCATCTGCTGACGCAGGCCCGTGAGCTGGTCCCTGCCCTCTCGCAACGCGCCGCCGCAACAAATGCAGCACGCGACGTGCTGGCGGAGACCATTGCTGAGTTTCATCGCACCGGCATCTTGCGCATCATCCAGCCGCGCCGGTTCGGCGGGCTGCAACTGCGCTTCTCGCTGTTCTCGCAGATAGTGGAGGTCATCACCGAAGGCTGCGCTTCGTCGGGCTGGGTCTACGCGGTGCTCGGCGAGCACCAATGGCTTCTCGCATCGTACCCCTTGCAGGCGCAGATCGATATTTGGGGCGACAATCCGCGTGCGGTCGCGTCTTCTTCGTTGGCACCACGCGCGACAGCCGAACGCAGTGCCGGTGGCTGGCGACTGTCCGGCTTGTTCCCATTCTCCAGCGGCAGCAGTCATGCGCAGGGGCCATTATCGGTGCATTTCTCGACAAGCCTGGCGATCCCGCCGCTATCGCCTATCTTCTGGTCCCCTTCTCCGAGATCGAGATCATCGATGACTGGCATGTGCTGGGCCTTGCCGGCACCGGCAGCCGCACGTTGAAGCTGCGCGATGTGTTCGTGCCTCAGCATCGATGCGTCATGCTGGTGGATCTCCTGGCCGGGACTGTTCCGGGCGCCGAGGTTCATGCCGACTATCCGCTGGTGCGAACGCCGCGCGGACTGATGGTGAACTATTCGCTGCCGCCGGTCGCCATCGCGCTGGGTAATCGCGCGTTGCAGGTCGCATTGGCGACGCTGCGCGGCAAGGTGTCGCGCGGCGTCAATGCGCTGGCCGCCAGCGAGTTCGTGCAGATGACGGTTGCCGAGGCTGCTGCGGCAATCGACGCGGCGACACTGACCATGCACAGTGGGCGCGCCAGAGCCGAGGCGTTGATCGCGAAGCAGGAACCTATACCGCAGGCATACGTCCTGCGCACGCGCCGTGACATGACCTATGCACAGCACCAGGTGCAACGAGCTGTGGAGAAGCTGGTCGAGGTTTGCGGCGCGCAGTCGGTCTACGACACCGACCCCCTCGCTCAGATCCGACGTGACATTCTGACGGTGCTGACACACAACATCGCCAGCCGGCAGGCGGCGATGGGCGCTTGGGGGCGTTCGGTACTCGACGCCTGATCAGACGATCGGCGTACCCCGCGGCGGACGGGTAAGCCACAGAACGGTGCCGCCGAACGCGTCAGTGCTGGTGACGTTACGGTCGATCCCGATGCCGGCCATTGTATCGCCTGGAACGATCCGCTGTACCAGCTGATACCCGCGATGCGGAATGTCCGGCACATCGCTGCCTGACTTCCAATAGTGCTTCATCTTCACGCGCCAGTAGAGCTGATCGCCGGTAAGGGTGGCGTTCGCTCCGACATAGATGCCAGGCACGTATCCCGCTGCCGCCACTTCGGTGTGCCAGGCATTGCAATAGGCAATCACTTCTTCGGCCGAGACGAGGTGGTGCACGCTCTCCAGGTCGAGCCATATGTTCACCCCAAAGGGAAAGCCGACCTCACCGGCATTG
>JBKPOG010000221.1:0-46967 GCA_046732975.1 Pseudomonadota bacterium | reverse complement strand
CATGGTCCGGACAGCGGTACCAGCATGGCGATCTTCACCTCTGACGGTGTCTGCGCGCGTGCACGGGGCGCGATCCCGGATGCCAGCGCCATGCCGAGTGCTGTCCTGCGTCCGATCGCTGTGGTGTCGGTCATTGTTGCTTCCTCCCATGATTTGACGACGACGCGTCGTCGGCGGGGGACTAGCTTGGTTCGACGGCCAAGCGCACGACGTTGCCCTTCAGTTCTGGCGAGATCGCCGGATAGCGCTGCAAGACCAGCGGATCATGGCCGGGAATGATGGCGTCCGGGGTGCTCGCCAGCTTCCGCATTGTCTCATAGCCTGCCAGCGTGTCCTCGTGGCTGTGCATGATTGGGAATGCGCGGCCTTCTTCCATGTTGGCATAGAAGTGGCTGGCATCGGAGGCGAGAACCATCCAGCCCCGTCGCGTCCACGCCCGTACCACCTGTAGGCCCTTCGAGTGTCCACCGACGTGGTGCACAGTCAGCCCGGGCGCCAGTTCGTCCACGCCGTCATGGAATGCAACGCGGCCGGTAAACAGCTTGCGCACCATTGCCACCACATCTTCTTCCTCGAACGGGGTGCGCAAGCCTGCGTGGCACATGCACCGTCCAGTCGCATACGCCATCTCGATGTCTTGCACGTGATAGCGCGCGTGCGGGAAAAGATCGTAGTTGCCGCAATGGTCGTAGTGCATGTGCGACAGGATCACGTCGTGCACGTCGCGCGGCTCGATGCCGATCGCCTTCAATCCCACTGAAGGTGAGCGCACGAACTGGCGCTGCCGCTTCTCACCCATCGGTTGGTCGAAGCCGGTGTCGAAAACGAAGCTTTTTTCCGGCCCCTTGATCGCCCAGACGAAATAGTCGAGCGGCATCGGCCCATCATGCGGATCGCCGCCGATAAAGTTGTTGGCGCGCCGTGCGTTGGGATTGTGCGCGTAGTGGATGGCGTAGACCTCGTACGGCTCCGGCATCAGGACACCTTTGGCCAGCTCACCTTCGCGGCGGCAATCGACTCGGGATGAACCGGGATCGGACGCCCGCTCTGCCACTGCACGATGCACAGTTTGGCACCGACCCGGCGGCCCTTGTCGTCGTACTTGAGAGTGCCGTCAGGGAAGAACAGCGCGGGTCCTTCGTTCTTCATATCGAGCTGGCGGATCGCCTGCATCACTTTGTGTCTCTCGGCTACTCCGGCGCGTTCGACGGCTTCCTTCAGGATCAGCGTGTGCACATAGGCGAACACAGAGTCATGACCAAACCACGGCTCCTTGGTGCGTTCGATGAAGCGCTTCGACACGTCCTCGACCGCCTTGCCCGGCCAGTTCGCCAGCCCAACGAGCACGCCTTCCAGGTTCTCCGCACCCGCCACCTTCAGCAGTTCCGGGACGGCCCAGTGACCGCCGCCGCCAATCTTCGGCAGCCTGTCACTCTTCAGGTTCATTTCGGCAAACTTGTCCACCAACAGTTTGTCGTCCGGGACGTTGGTGGATTGGAAGATCACGAAATCGGGGCGACCGGAGCGCACATGTTGCACAATAGTTGTCGCGTCAGTCAGCGGCGGCGTATAGACCTCGTCGGCGACCAGCGAGAGATTCAGGTTCTTCAGCACATGGTCGCGGATCGGCTTCATGAAGCTGACTGAAGCCGCTGTGTTGTCGCCGACGACGGCAACCTTGGTGGGACGCTTCCCGGTGGCCTGCTGCGCCATTTCGACCACCATCGGCACCTCGTCTTCTGCCTGCACGTCGGCGGTGGGCGAAGACTGGAATACATACTTGTGCCCACGACCGGTGATCAGGTCGGAATAGGACAGCGTCAGCCAGGGCAGTTCGGCGCGCTCAGTGACTTCGGTGGCGGCAAGGGTGAAGGTCGATAGCCAGCAGCCGAACCCTCCGACCAGGTCAGGCTCCTGTGCGACCATGCGTTGAGCGGCGTCCTTTGCCTTCTCTGCACTGTCGCCAGTGTCGTACTCGATCAGCCGCAGCTTCGCGCCGCCAAGCGACTTGATGCCGCCGGCGTTGTTGATGTCGTCGATCGCCATGCGCGCGCCCATCTGCTCCAGGATCCCCTGGCGCGCCCATGGGCCGGACAGCGGCACCAGCATGGCAATCTTCACTTCCTTTTCCTGTGCGCGCAGACGACGGGGTGCGAGCGACGCCGCCCCGGTGGCAAGGCCAAGTCCCAGCGCGCCACGGCGTCCGATTGAAACAGTGTTGGTCATCCGATTTACTCCTACGCGGTCGATATCAGGCATCTGTCAGCCCGAGATAGGAACGACGGACCCTGTCGTCCGCCAGCAGTGTCTGGTGCGTGCCGTCCAGAACCATGTGCCCGGTCTCCAGCACATAGCCGTAGTCTGACAGTTCCAGCGCCTCCGCGACGCGCTGCTCCACCAGCAGGATCGTGACACGATCCTCGCGATGGATCTGCGAAACGCGCTCGAAGATCGTATCTGCGACGGCGGGTGCCAAGCCCATGGATGGCTCATCGAGCATCAGCAACTTCGGCGCGGAGGCGAGGCCTCGGCCGATCGCCAGCATCTGCTGTTCACCACCGGACAAAGTGCCGGCCAGCTGCGACGCGCGTTCGGACAGAATTGGAAACAGCGTGTGTATGCGTTCCACCGTGTGGTGCCACTGGGCGCGGCCAGCCTTGGTGTAGGCGCCCATTTCCAGGTTCTCGCGGACGGTCAGTGTCTTGAACACTTGGCGGCCTTCAGGGACGTGCGCGATGCCGAGATGGGCGCGTGCCGATGCAGAGGTGGCGAACAGATCTTGTCCCAGAAAGCTGACGCTGCCTTGCACCGGTGCGACGATGCCGCAGATGGTCTTGAACAGAGTCGATTTGCCGGCGCCATTCGGGCCGAGCACGGTCACGAACTGACCTTCGGCGACCGCGAGTGATACGTCGGTGAGCGCACGGAGGCCGCCGTAGGCGACGGAGAGGTTGCGGACTTCAAGCATGGGCGGTGCCGCGCCCCCTCCCCCTAACCCCCGGATCAAGTCCGGGGCAGGCTCCTCCCGCGAGGGGAGATTGTTGCTGAGCTGCTCTATGCATTCTGTCGTGCCAAAAACTTCTTGCCGAGATATGCCTCGATCACGGCGCGGTTCTCCACGACGTCGCGTGGCAGTCCGGATGCCAGCACAGCACCGTGGTCCAGCACGACGAAGCGGTCGGCCAACCGCATCATCGCGTGCATCGTGTGCTCGATGATGGCAATTGTCATACCTCCGTCGCGCAGTTTTGCCAGCACATCGAGCACTTCGTCGCACTCATCGCGTCCCAACCCAGCCAGCGTTTCGTCCAGCAGCAGCAATCGAGGCTGGCCGGCGAGCGCGCGCGCCAATTCCATCAGCCGGAGCTGCTTGTTGGTGAGCTGTCCAGCCTGGCGGGTGGCGAGATGCAGCATGCCAACGCCATGCAAGGCGTGTTCCGCCGCAGCCACGGCGGCACGGTCCGGCAGTCCAGCGCCATAGGCCCCGACCACCACGTTGTCCAGCAGCGGCAGGCGCGGGAAGCTGCGCACCACCTGAAACGTGCGGCCAACACCCATGCGGCAGACCTGATACACCTTGCGCCCGAGCATCTGTTCGCCTGCCAGCAGCGCGCTGCCTTCATCCGGTGTGAGCACGCCGTTCAGAACGTTGAACAGTGTGGTCTTGCCGGCGCCATTCGGGCCGATGATCCCGAGGATTTCGCGCGGCTGAATGGCGAAGCTAACTTGGCCGACAGCACGCAAGCCGCCGAACGAACGCGAGAGGTTTTCCACTTGCAGCAGAGGCGTTGCGCTGACTTCGCTGTATCTGCGTGTCGGCGCGGCCGTGGCGGGCAAAGGCGGCGGCAGTGGCGGCATGGCACCGCGGAGCCAGCGGTCACGGATCGTCCAATACAAACCATCGGGTGCGGCAAGGATGATGACGATGATCGCCGCGCCATACACCACGCCCTGTATGCCAGGAATGATGTTGCCAAGCTCGGCGTTCAGCGATTCAGCCAGCGGCACCAGGATCGCGGCTCCGATCACTGGCCCCCAGATCGACACGACGCCGCCGAACAGCGTGACCACGACCGGCTGCGCCGAGACCAGCAGGCCGAAGACCGAATCAGGCGTGACCACCAGAAGTACGCAGGCATAAAGACCGCCGGCGGCCGCGGCAATGATCCCCGAGGTGATCAGCGCGCGCATCTTCCATTGGCGTGCGTTAATACCGGCGGCTTCGGCCGCCAGTTCGTTCTGCCTGATCGCCAGCAGGGCCAGCCCGAAGCGTGAATTCTCGACAAACATGCAGGCCAAAATACCGGCCACCAGAACCAGCGTGGCAACAAGGGTGTAGAGCCGCTGATCATTGAATTCGAGGAATGCAATCGGATGATCCCGATGCATCGGCAGCGACATTTCCTGAAAGCCTAAGTACTGCAGCAGGTAGAGGATGAACAGTGGATAGGCGAGCATCGATAGTGCGAAGTAGTGGCCGCGAAGGCGGAACGTCGGTGTGCCAATGATGACCGCGGCGATGGCACCCATCAGCATTCCAAGTGGAATGCCCAGCCAGGGCGTCAGATTCCAGTAAACCAGCGCCAACGTCACTGTATAGGCACCGATGCCGAAGAACGAGGCGTGACCGAAGGACAACTGGCCGCCGTAACCAGATAAAATGTTCCAGGACGCGCCGAACACCGCCCAGATCGGCACCAATGTCAGGATCAGCTGATAGTAGCTGTTGGTGACGAATGCCGAGATGGCGAGATAGACGATGCTGACGACTGCCAGTGCGATCCCGTCTCGGCGAAGCCGTACACCGGCGCCTTGTCTCATGCGCGTTCTGCCGAACGGCCGAACAAGCCTTGCGGACGCAGCATTACGATCAGCAGGAACACCACGAAGATAGCGGCATTCTGCAACTGCGGCGGCAGCACCAAAGCCGAGCACTGCTGCACAAAACCGACTGTCAGTCCGCCCCAGAAAGCACCGAGGATGCTGCCCATGCCACCCAGGACGACACCCGAATACATGATGATGACGTAGTCCAGGCCGATGAACGGACCGAAAGACAGATAGGTGGCCATCAGGCCGCCGGCGATCGCGGTGATGCCACATCCCAACGCGAAGGCGATCCGGTAGGCACGATCAACGTCGATGCCCATATAGGTCGCCGCCGTCGGATTGTCGGCTGCCGCGCGCAGCGCTTTGCCGAGTCGGGTGTATTCCAGCACGAGGTACAACGTGATGGCGATGATGATCGCGACCGCGCAAGCGATCAGCCGTGCCTTGTTCAGGAAGACCGTCGCATCACCGTAGAACCCGTCGATGTTGAAGGCTCTGGAGGCGAGCGGCGTGCGCACCGTTTCCGGTGTCGAGCCGAACAGGATGAGCCCGCCATTCTGCAGGATGAGAGAAATACCCAAAGTGACGAGTAGCTGGCCGAAATGGCCATCATCCACAGTGCCTGCCGTACGCAGGCCGGAGACACGCGCGATCAGGAACCGGTGCAGCACTGCGCCGCCGACGAACACGATCGGACCCGCGCACAACGCGCCGATGAACGGGCCAAAATAGGGACCGAGAAAGGCGAACACGCCGGCGCCGGTGACCAGGTACAGGCTGGCATACATGCCCAGCATCAGGAGTTCGCCCTGAGCGAAATTGACGATACGCATGATGCCGAAGATGAGCCCGAGGCCGATGCACATCAGGCCATAGATGCAGCCGATGGTGATACCGGCTGCGAGCGCGTTCAGCGTGTTTTCGATGAGGACTTCGAGGTCCACTTTCTTTCGGTTCCTCCCAACGGTGTCTTACTGGCTCGCAGTCTTCGTCTCAAGCGACCACCCGGCTACCAGGTTGCCAAGGTGACGAGGTACTTCGCCTGGCCATAGTAGCTCGCCATCCAGTGTGGCACCCCAGGCAGCGGCAACGCCCATGGCGCGCAACCCGTCGCGCGCAACGGCGCGATACGACACGTGATGATGGCCGTGCACGACTAGGCTGGCACCCATCGCCCGGGCCAACGAGTCCAGCGCGGCGTTCCCTGCGGGATGACTGCGAGGCGCTTCGTGCGTCACAAGGATGTCGGCGCGCTGGTCAGCCAAATAGTCGTAGTCCTCGGGCCAGATCGACGTAGCGCTCAGCGAGTGGATGAGCGCGGCTATGTGGTCCTCGTTCCAACCGTGTAGGCCCGCCAAATCTTCCGGCAGCTGCTCGCGCCGATGCACGCGCGGCGGATTGGGCGGCTCCCAGATGCGCGGACGAAACGTCCCGCCCAGGCCGGCAATACGGACGCCAGCAATCTCAACAACCTTGGCGTGCAGAGCGCCTTGCGTGGTGCGAGGGTTGCGGTCTGGTTCCACCAGGTTGGCCCACATCTCCGGACCACCGTCGTTGTCGTGATTGCCGAAGATCCAGTGCACATTGATGTCGCGATCCAGCAGCGGGCTCGCCAGTTCGTCGAGTGGCCGATCGCACTGGATGTCGCCGAGCAGGATCGCGGCGTCCGGCAACGGGTCGAGGCTGGCCAGGCCGCGCTCGACGCTGTCCCACTGTTGGTGGATATCGCCGATAAAGACAATCGTCATGTTTCCGTTCCGTAACTGGGCCTGACCTTGACGATGTCGCGGCGGCGTTCCTAGCCTCCCACGAATATCCAAAAATGGAAACCGAATGAACGATCGGGTCGAACTGGAGCCGGCGGTCTTTCTGGACCGGCTCGAACGGACCGCATGGAGAACGGAAACCCCATGCGGGGACGGAATGATGGTTTGGCGGTCGTGGGGCCAAGGTCCGGTGCTGGTGCTGTTCCACGGCGGCGCGGGATCGTGGCGTCACTGGGCACACAATATCGACGTATTGTCGCAAGAGTACCGGCTGCTGGTGCCGGACCTGCCGGGGTTGGGTGAGTCGGCATTTCCCCCGGTTGGCGACGATGCGATGGCGGTGGCGCGGATCGTGGCCCAGGGCATCGATATCATCCTGGGGACCGACGCGCAGTACGACGTGACCGGGTTCTCGTTCGGCGGAACGATGGCGACATGCGTTGGGGCGATCCACGGCGCCCGCGTGCGTTCGGTGACGATCGTCGGCTCAAGCGGGGTGGGGCCTGCGGGCAGTGCCGTGGAATTGCTGAAGGTGCGACATCTGTCCGGGCAGGAGCGGGTCGATACGCATCGCATCAACTTGAATCGGCTGATGATTGCCGATCCGGCGAAGATCGACGACCTGGCGCTGGCGATTCAGGAATGGAACACGCGCCATTCGCGGTTGAAGACACCGACGTTGTCGCGCAGCGGTGCTTTGCCGAATGCGTTGAAGCAGGTGGTGGCGCGGGTGAACGGTATTTGGGGTGAGCTTGATGCTCCAGCCAATCCGCGGGCGCCACAGCGCGTCGAAGCATTGCGCGCGCTACGGCCGGATGCGGATGTGCGGATGATACCAGGTGCCGGACATTGGGTGGCGTATGAAGCGCCTGAGCAGTTCAATCCGATGCTACTAGAAATGCTGAGCCGTACTCGGCCATAGGGAGGAATAAACATGTCGGACGCCAGCGAGATCGCGCGTGGCCCGGGCGAGATGATGGGCAACGCCGGCCCTGGCATGCTGGCAGGACTGCGCGTGATCGAGGTGGCAGATGAACGCGCGGAATACACCGGTCTGTTGCTCGCCGGACTGGGCGCCGAGGTCGTTAAGGTTGAACCGCCCGAGGGGAATGCGACACGTCGGATCGGGCCTTTCCTGGACGACGAGCCCGGGCTGGAGCGCTCGCTGTTCTTCTGGAACTATAATCGCAACAAGAGGTCGGTGGTGCTCGACCTGCGCGAGACGCTGGCGCGCGAACACATGCTGCATCTGCTGGAAGGTGCGGATGTGTTGCTGGACGCGAGCTGCGGCGCCTTGAACAAGGCGATTGGCCTGAATCGTGCGGCAGTAAACTCGCGGTTTCCAGCACTCGTCACTGCACGCATGACACCGTTCGGGGACGACGGGCCGTGGCAGGATTTTAGGAGCTCTGACCTTATCCATCTCGCGCTGGGTGGCGTGATGATGAACTGCGGCTACGATCCTGATCCCAACCTGGAATACGATACACCGCCAATCGCGCCACAGATCTGGCATGCGTATCACATCGCCGGCGAACAGCTTGCCACCGGTATCATCGCCGCGCTGATCCATCGGCACCGGAGCGGGCAGGGGCAGGACGTCTCGGTGGCGGTCCATGAGGCGGTGTCAAAGAACCCCGAACTCGACATCATGCACTGGGTGATGCGGCGTGTCCCGATATGGCGAATGACCAATCGACACGCAGCGGAGATACCCAATCATTCGCCTTCCATCTGCCATACCAAAGATGGGCGCTGGTTCATATCACACGGGATGGGTGTGCGGGACCTGAAGAACCTGCTGCCGCTGCTGAGCAAGTACGGCGCACAGGCGGACCTCGAACCGCCGCCGCCGGATGCCGATTTGAAAGCACGCCAGGTGCCGGGGTCCGCTGCCGGTGACGAAAAGCGCGCGCACATGCTGGACGTGGTGCAGCGGTTCATTCGCGCCTGGACCTATGCCGACACGCCGTGGCGTGAGGCGCAGGATGCCGGCCTGCTATGGGCGCCGCTGCGCAAGCCGCACGAGAATGCGCTTGATGAGCACTGGCTGAAGCGCAAGAGCTTCGCTGATGTGCCGCATCCGGAGCTTGGTCGCAGCTTTCGTTATCCAACCAGCAAGTGGCTGAGCAACAAGACGAGCTGGCAGGTAGGCCGGCGCGCGCCGCTGCTCGGCGAGGACACTGAAGCGATGCTGCTCTCGCAGCGTCGGCCGAGTGTGCCGGCGGAGCCGCAACCTGTCGCTAACCCAATCCGATCTGCGCTGCATCACAAGCCGTTTCCATTGCAGGGCGTGAAGATCCTCGACTTCGCCTGGTTTCTCGCATCCGCTGGTGGTACGCGGTTCCTCGCGGCCATGGGCGCAGAAAGCTACAAGGTCGAGTGGAAGGACAATCCGGATACGCGGCTTGCGGCGATGGCACCCGTGGGCGGGCGGGCGGCACGCGATGCAGCGACAGGTCCGCTGCCGGGGGTGAAGGACCCCGACATGGGTGGTCAGTTCAACAACAAGAACGCAGGCAAGCGTGGCATCTCGCTGAACATCCGCCATCCCAAGGGACTGCAGATCGCCAAGGATCTTGTGCGGGTCTGCGATGTCGTGGCCGAAGGATTTTCGCCTGGCGTGCTGCCACGGCTTGGGCTTGGCTACGACGTAATGAAGAGCATCCGGCCGGACATCATCTACATCCAGCAATCCGGCATGGGCGCGCACGGTACTTATGGACGGATGCGCACCGTCGGCCCCGTTGCTGCAGCCTTCGGTGGCCAGGCCGACATGTCGGGATTGCCGGAGCCGGCGATGCCGGTGGGCTGGGGTTACTCATATCTCGATTGGATGGGGGCGTATGGCTACGCGCTGGCACTGCTCGGTGCGCTGTATCATCGCGAGCGCACCGGCGAGGGACAATGGATCGATGCGTCGCAGTGTGAGTCGGGATTGTTCCTGACCGGTGCGACGATCCTTGACTGGTCGGCGAATGAGCGTGTGTGGCGGCGCTATGGCAACCGCTCGCCATACAAGCTGGCGGCGCCGCATGGCGCCTATCGTTGCGGGGGGAAGGATCGCTGGATCGCGATTGCGTGCTTCACCGATGCCGAGTGGCGTGCCCTGGCACAGGTGGCGGGACAGCCGGCATGGCTGGAGGATCGGCGGTTCGACACGCTGGAGCATCGCCTGCTGCATCAGGACTCGCTGGACGCGGCGGTGGAGGCATGGACCAGCACGCAGGATCGCTATGACTGCATGATGCGGCTGCAACAGGCTGGTGTTCCGGCCGGGGTGTGCCAGAACGCCGAGGACCGCTGCGACAGCGACCCTCAGTTGCGACACCTGAAGTGGCTGACCGAGGTGACCGGTACCAAGATCGGGACTTGGCCAATCTACGAACTCCCAATGAAGTTCAGCGAGACACCGGCCTATATCGGGGGGCCGATCAATCGCGGCGCGCCTGGCTATGGCGAAGACAACGAATGGCTCCTGACCAATCTGTTGGGCATGAGCAGTTCAGATGTACAGCGGCTGGCGGAAGAGGGGGTAATCTAAACCTCGGAGTCGGTTCTCGCCTATGCAGCCAAATCCGATCCGATGCTCATAGCCACCGTGCCGGTTCGTTCTCGTTCACGTTTGGCTGGATCAAGGCTTGCACGGTAGTCCGTCAATTCGTTCTTAATGGCCGGGAAAGATGTTCATGTTACGTTCCCAGCTAGACCGCTTCGTCACTCAACCCGCGGCAATGGTTTGCCCAAAAGGGCTGAAAGTGGAGCGATTCATGTCTTCTTTCTGTAACGCCCTGACAAGCTTTGTAGCCCTCTCCATCGTGACGGCCTGTGCTCCCGTGCCACAGGTTACGTAAGCACCGTAGGAGTGGCTGCCTACACAACACCCGTTGTCCCGACTGTGGTGGCAACACCGATTGCAGTGACCTATCCGACTGTCCCAGTGGTCACAACAGCTCCGGCCCTGACCACGCAGGTTGTGGCGGCGCCTTCAGTTGCCGTGCCATCGTTGGTTAACGCAGCAGCCCCGGTCAGTGTAGCCATGCGACCAGCGGTCTGGCCGTAACACTGGTTTTGCAGCCACAGTCGAGGACAGGTTAGCAGAGCCACACAGGTTGACTCTGCCAACCCAGGCTGCGTCAGCTCTGGCTTAATACAATCTTGTAGTTCCGCGTGTATTCCGCTGAGAGCGAGGCTCAACAGCGCCAGTACGCAACGGAGCAGACCAGATGCGCCATGTAACCACAGTTTGGGCGCTCATGACGCTGTCCATGGTGTTTGTCGCGGCGGCCGGCGTCCCGTCATTCGCGCAAGAACTTACAAACTGCCTTGTCGAAGAGACCCCCTGCGGAAACCCCGCGCATCTGGAACGTCTGATCCGCGACTGTCTTCGCGATCCATCAAAATGTGGACGTCACAACGACAAGGCTACAGTACTATCCTCGATTGATAGAGCACCTGCATCGGGGCTGATCTCTTCCGGGCCAACTCCTTCAGCCGGAAAGAACCGATCGGCGATCCCGTCCGAGATGGGTCTGCCAAGAGGTTCTTCGACGCCTTCGATGACCGGCCCCGCAACCGCCGGAACCCCCATCGACGTCCTCGCCTACAACTTGCCCCTCCCCAAATCTGCTCGGGACTTGGTTGACGCCCTTCCGGTTGACGCAGGTGCGGTTGAAATGCGGCTGGGATTGCGACGACCTCACGTCGTCGGCGTCGACATGCGTGACAGGACGCCACTCCCCACCGAGATCGTGGAGGCGCTGTCGCCTGCAGAAAGGTCGCGTTGATGGCGACCGATTCCTCGCGACGGCGCCTGTTATTGTCGATTTCGATGCTTTTCTTGTGTTCCGCTTGTCAGCAAGTGCCACAGGTTTCTGTGCCAGGGCTGCAATTTGTCCCAGCACCGGCTCCGGTAGCGCTCGTTCCGGCCTTGGCTGAGCGGCGCATATTGCTGACCGTCCAGTTCGGTTTTGATCAGTATACGATCCGGAGCGACTCTTTTGGAACGCTCAACAACCTTGCGATTGCATTGAATGATCCGCATCTCCGCGGCCTATCGTACGAGATAAATGGGCATACCGACTTAAAGGGCAATTTCTCTCACAACATTGCGCTTTCCGCCTTGCGTGCGAAGTCAGTCAGCGACTATCTCAGAGGTCATGGCGTTCTGACTCCGCCCATTCGGGCGCAGGGATTCGGGCCATTGCAACTCCTTTATCCGACAGAGCCGTATAACCCCGGGAACAGGCGTGTCGAGGTCGTTGCGATCGGACCTTGATCGCGCGATTGCCAGAAGATCGAGTGTCCAGCTCGCTAGCTCGCTGCATGTTCTGATGATCGCTGCGGCGCCGCTCGATCTGGGCACGCACTGGTTGGCTGACCTGGTGATCAGTGAGCTCGGCAGAAGTGCAAGTGAGGACATTGCGCCTCTTGATACTTCCTATGAATTCCACGCTGGGTTGTTAGCCAAATAGCCCTGCCGCGGTGATTGGACCACCCATCTCGGGCCGGGTATGTTCGACCCATGGTCTGAGGACGAGGCCAATTACCCAGGAGCTTGCAGAGGGGCGCAAATGATTCTGGTCACCAAAAACGAGGGCACGGTTGGTGCGCCGACGACTGCTCGCATGCTGGCAGAGGGCGCGCATGCGCTGGACGCGATAGAAGCGGGCATTCGTCTGATCGAGTCCGATCCATCGGTTCGCACCGTCGGTCGCGGTGGCTGGCCGAAACCTGTTGGGTGAAATGGAACTGGATGCCTGCGTGATGGATGGCACTGCGCTCCGCACCGGTGCCGTTGGTGCACTGCAGGGTTTTCTGCATCCGGTCAGCGTGGCGCGTGCCATCATGCATCATCTGCCGCATGAGTTCCTGGTCGGCGATGGTGCCGCGCGGTTCGCGCGCGAAATCGGCGCTGAGACCGCCGACAACCTGACCGAGGATTCGCGTCGCGTGTGGCGGAAATGGTTCGACAACGAGGTGTCCGCAGAACAGAAGCGTCCCTGGCCTGATACGCCGCTCGCTGCGCTGTGCCGACACACCATCGACCCCGAGGTGGGTCGCGACACAACCGTGTTCCTGGCTCAGGATTCCGGCGGGAATATATTGCTCCGGCACAAGCAGTTCAGGCTGGGGATGGAAGTATCCCGGCCGGCTGGGCGACAGCCCGATCATCGGTGCGGGGTCGTATGCCGATACACGATACGGCGCGGCGGCATGCACCGGAGCTGGCGAAATGACGATCCGCTGCTGCACCGCTCGGTCTGTCGTGCTGTACTTGAAACAGGGTGCCAGTGTGGCCGATGCGGTGCACGAGGCGGTCGATGATATGCGCGCGTTGCAGGGCGGATTGATCAGCCGCGTGACGATCCACGCGATCAATACCAGCGGCAACCACAAGGTCGTCGCAGTCAACGGTGCCGGCGACAACAAGTACTGGCTATGGGAGGGGAAGGGTGAGCCTCGGCTTGTTCCGGCCGAACCCGTCGTGATTACCAGCGCGGAGACCCGAACCACACCGGCAGCAAGGTACGCATCGCGATGAGCGACTCACTTCGCGGCGCCGATATCGTCATGCGCACGCTGCAGCGCGCCGGCCACAACACGATCTTCACGCTGTCAGGCAACCATATCATGTCGCTGTTCGATGCGGCGATCGATACGAGGCATCGGCTGGTGCACACGCGCCACGAAGCCGCCGCAGTGCATATGGCTGACGCCTGGGGGCGACTGACCGGCGAGCCTGGCATTGCGATGGTGACCGGTGGTCCTGGCCACGCCAACGCGACAGCCGCGCTGATGACCGCCTTGGGCCAGGAGTCGCCGCTGGTGCTGCTGTCCGGTCATACCGAGACAGATCAGCTTGGCCGCGGCGGATTCCAGGAACTGCGCCAGGCCGAGATGGCGTCGCACGTGACCAAGGCCTCATGGACTGCAAGGTCGGTCGCGACGCTCGGCACCGACGTGGCGAACGCGATCCGGCTCGCACGTGGGGGGCGGCCTGGTCCGGTGCATCTTAGCCTGCCATCGGACCTGTTGGACGCCACAATTGCTGCTGGCGATGTCGCCTGGCCGGAACACAATGCCTTTGCTGCGGTGCCGGTCGGATTGAGCGATGCAGCGGCCGATGCTGTACTCGGAGTCATCGCTACAGCGCAACGCCCCTTCCTTCTCGCTGGTCCTGCGTTGGCCAACCCGAGCGGTCGCGATCTGCTGCAACGGATCGAGGCGGCGTTGCAGATCCCAACCGCAATCATGGACAGCCCTCGCGGCTTCAATGACGCGACCTTGGGTGCATTTGCCGATGCGATACGGCGCGCGGACCTGATCGTGCTGCTCGGCAAGGCATTCGATTTCACGCTGCGCTTTGGCGCGCCGCCGTCGGTCGATCCGGCATGCCGCTGGATCGTTATCGATCCCGAGGCGGCATTGGTGGAGCGCCCAGGACGTGAGAAGCACGATCTACTCGTGTTCGGCTGCGTTGCTGATACGCGTCTCGCCGGTGAGGCACTCGTTCGCCGTGTCACAGCGAGACGTGATGCGGGATGGCTTGCCGATGTTCGTGCACTGCTCAGCAACCGCCCGGCTGGCTGGGCAACACTGGCGTCCAAGACGCCGGGCAAGCTGCACCCGATCGAGGTGTTCCGCGCACTCAAGCCGCATGTGGCCGAGCACCAAGACACCGTGTTGATCTGCGATGGCGGCGAGTTCGCGCAATGGGGACAGAGCGTCCTGCCGGCGGTGCCGCGCCGAATGATCAACGGCGTCGGCGGCTCGATTGGTTCGTCACTACCGATGGCGTGCGCGGCGCGCGTGATTGAGCCTGACGCGCCAGTGTTCGTCGTGCTGGGTGACGGCACGTTCGGCTTTCACATGGCGGAGTTCGAAACGGCGGTACGCTGCAACCTGCCGTTCGTCGCGGTGGTTGGCACCGATGCACGGTGGAACGCCGAGTACAATCTGCAGGTGCGCGACTACGGTCCCAACCGCACGTTTGGATGCGACTTGCTGCCGACCCGCTACGATCTTGTGGTCGAGGCGCTCGGTGGACACGGCGAACTGGTGCAGAGCGCGGATGAAATGACGGGTGCTATCGAGCGATCGCTGGCAAGTGGCAAGCCTGCCTGCATCAACGTCATGATCGAGAGTATTCCGGCCCCGCTGGTACACGCCGACGCCTGATCCACCATAGCCACGCTGACGCGACCACCAGCAACGTGAAGGCAATCGGTCCATGCAATGCGGCGTGACTGGTCTGCAGCTCCCAGCCGAACGCCACCAATACGATCAGCGGTGACCAGGCGGTACGTCGCGTGAGCAGCATCGCCAGCGCCGCTGCCACGGTCGCGATGAAGATTGCCCATGATCCGGTCTGGCTAACGAAGGAACCAACACCGCCAACGAAAGGATCGGTCCACATGGCATTCAACAGCAGGATAACCCCCTCCAACTGGTGTGCATCGAGTTGCCCTGATGCCGCCATGGCGTTCGTGGTTATCAGCGTGCGACCGAGTCCGATGCCGCCAATCGCATCCAGCACCGTGTAATAGATCACGAACACCAGGATCGCCACACGCGCGAACCAGGCCGCCGCCCGGGCATACCCGGTGTCAGCATCGGTGACGTCCGACAGCATCAGCCATAGTCCCACCGCGATCAGGGCAACCAGCGGCGTTTGGATCATGTGCAGCGTGAACCACCAGGATGGTCCAAAATACCTCAGTGCCGAATGCTCCGGCTGATATGGCTCGGGCTCCGACAGAAACTGGTACATCCCGGGATGCGCGGTGAAGCCGGCCGGATGGAACAGCTCGATCGCGATCAGGCCAAGCGGCGCGAGCAGCAGGCAAACCCACCACAGCACCTGCCTGACAGCAGAGTCAGACACTATTCGGCTGCCTGCGGAACCTCGTCTCCCAGGCGGACGCCCCGCACCACATATTCGGCCGCCACCTTGATCGCCTCGATCATGCTGACTGCGCTCGCCTTGCCGGTACCAGCGATGTCGAACGCGGTGCCGTGATCCACACTGGTGCGCAGGATCGGCAGGCCGAGTGTCACGCTGACGGTCTTTTCGAAGTCCATCATCTTGGCGGCGATGTGGCCTTGGTCGTGGTACAGCGACAGCACAGCGTCGTAGCGACCGATGCGCGCCATGTGGAACACGCTGTCTGCCGGCACCGGGCCGCTGACGTGCATGCCGTGGGCGTGGGCAGCCTCGATCGCCGGCTTGATGGCGTCCATCTCTTCGCGGCCGAACAGTCCGTCCTCCCCGCCGTGCGGATTGAGCGCGGCAACGGCGAGATGCGGCGACGCAATGCCAAGCTGGCGCAGCGCCTTAATCGCCTTCTCGATGCCGGCGAGGGTGCGTTCGCGGGTGATCGAGCGGCATGCGTCCACCAACGACATGTGTCGGGTCAGGAAGAAGATCTTCAGACCGCTGATCGTGAACATCGTCATTTCTTCACGCGCGCCGGTGTGTTCGGCGAACATCTCGGTGTGCCCGATGAACGGGATCTTCGCCGCCTTCAGTGATTCCTTATTGATCGGCGTCGTCGCGATGCCCGCGATACGGTGCGACATTGCCAGGTCGATCGAGGTGCGGATCGCTGCATAGGCGGACTGGCCGCCGAGTGCCTGAACCTTGCCCATTTGCAGCACGTCAGGATCGACCGAGTTTTGGTGCATGACATCGATCACCGCGTTGCGGTCGCTGATCGCCTCCGGCCCCTGGATGGCGTTCAGCGAGGCCGGCAGACCGCAGACGGTCAACGCCCGCTGGAACACGCGCGCATCGCCGATCAGGAAACTCCGTGAGCATGCTCGCACCTCCGACGACATCAGCGCGCGTACGGCGATCTCTGGGCCAATACCGGCCGGATCGCCCATCGTCACCGCTAGAACCGGTCTCGTCTCGGTCATCTCGGCGTCTCCTTCCGCTTGCCCACGCTTCATAGCACACTCCGGGGCAGGCAACGAATGGAGGCAACACATGCTCCGCATCTATGGTTCGGCGCGGTCCCGTGGTGTGCGCACCCTCTGGATCGTGGGGGAACTGGGACTGGAATATGAGCATCTGGACTATGCCCCGCGGTCGCCGGCAACGCGGACGCCGGAATATCTGGCACTGAACCCGAATGCCCGGGTCCCGACCATCGACGATGACGGCTTCGTTCTGTCGGAATCAATGGCGATCAACCTGTATCTCGCGAAGAAGCACGGGAAGCTCTACCCCAAAGACGCGAAGAACGAGGCCCTGGCCTGGCAGTGGAGTTATTGGGAAACCGATCGGCTCGATCGTCAGCTGACAACCTATGCCAACAATGCGTTCGTTCTGCCGGAGGCACAGCGCAACGCGGCCGCGGCGAAAGCGGCGTGGGATGACATCGCACCGGCGCTCGATGTGCTGGAGACGGCACTCGGCAAGTCGCAATGGCTGGCCGGCAGCGAGTTCTCGATTGCGGATCTTAATGTCGCCGCCGCGATGGTGCGTGCGTTATCATTTGATCTTGGCAAGTGGCCGAAGGTGCATGCGTGGCTGCATCGCTGCTGGGACAGGCCGGCGGGCCAGAAGGCACTGGCGATGCGGCAGTAATGCCAGGCGCCGCAGCCTGGCTCCGCGCCTGGGATTCGCAGGGTCTCCACCGCACCGCCACTGACGGCGATGAGGCCGGTGCGGCGTGGCTGGTGCGCGAGGCGATAGCGCTCGGTGCGCAGGTCAGCAGCGAGACCTTCTCGCTGGATCGGATCGATCCTGTGGCAGCCTACATTGAGGTGGATGGTCGCCGGATCGAGGGGATTCCGGTGTTCGACGCACCGGCAACCACCTCGGAGGGGATCGCCGGACTTGTTGGCACCGAGATCGCGGTTGCGGAACTGACGCCGCAGGCCGTCTACAGCGGAGAGTTTCGCGAGTTGCGGTGCAGCGGTTCGCATCGGGCGCTGATCGTTGTGTGCCACGGAGAACATCCGGGTCTCGGGTTGCTGAACGCCGAGGCTTTTCGTGATCCGTACGGCGCACCAGCCATCCATGTGTCGACCGAAGTGCACAAGAGGCTGCGCATTGGCCGAAGCGCGCGCGTGGTCGTCCACTACCAGCGCACGGCGGCAGTGGCGCGAAATGTGGTGATCAGCATCGCTGGCACTGATCGCACGCATCCGCCGGTGGTTGTAATGACGCCGCGCAGTTCATGGTGGCAGTCGACCGCGGAACGCGGCGGTGGACTGGTGTGTTGGCTTGAGTGTCTGCGCGCTCTGTTATTTGCGCCACCGATCGCTGATGTGGTGATGACCGCCAACAGCGGACATGAACTCGGCCATCTTGGCCTCGATGCCTTTCTCGCGCGTCGCCCTGGATTGGAGCGGAGCGCGCTATGGCTGCACTGGGGTGCCAATCTCGGGGCCTCGGGGGGCCGGCTCAGCGTGATGTCGTCGAGTGAAGAGCTACGCGCGCTTGCGGCAAGCGAACTGGAGCGAGCAGGGCAGCCACCGGACGCGCTGGCGCCGGTGACACAGGTTCCAAGCGGCGAGACACGCGACATTCACCGGGCCACGGGGCGTTATGCGACACTTGTCGGCACCAACCCGTGGTTCCATCTGCCGCAGGATCGATTGCCGCATTCGGTGGACACAAATGCAGTGACACGGATTGCGGCGGGTGCAGCGCGGCTGGTGCTGCGGCTTGCCGGCTCTGCCTGATGCAAAGGCGGGGGGGCAGAGTTATCCGTGCGAGCTGGCCAACTGCATCACTCGGCTAATGTGCAGTTTGATTGAGCGGCAGGATGGCGAGAGTCGCGGTTCGGCCAGTAACCAGACGCACATCGGGCGGTACGTGATCAAGTGCGATCCGCACTGGCACAGTTGGATTCACGTTGGCGAGCAAGTCCGAACTTCCCTGCCGCTCCCGGTCTGCAATGCCGCCCGCGCTGCTCTCGACGTGACCTTCGATCGTGGAACTCTCGCCAACCAGATAGACACGCGCAGGATCGCCGACCTTGATGCGCGGCAGCTTGGTTTCCTCGAGATAGCCGTCCACGTGGAAGCTATCCCGGTCGATCAGGGCGAAGAGCGGTTTCCCGGCATCGACGTAATCGCCCGGCCGGCAGATTTACCACCTCATGCTGACGCCAAGTGAACGGCTGCGCCACGAACCTTGCCGTGCGGCCCTGGCTAGGCTTTTGCGCGGCAGCGTGTCAGCCTGCAGACGCCTTTACAAGAACAGAAGTGGGCGAGGAGCTGCAAAATGGTCCTGAAAATTGAACGGTTTCAGCCGGAGGGAATGAACGTCCGGACGTCGGCGGGCAAACCGTCATATTCGCACGTCGTGACGGTGAGCGGGACAGGCAAGCTTGTCTTCACCGCCGGCCAGTTGGCGCGCGACATCGACGGCAATTGCGTCGGCAAGGGCGACATGCGGGCGCAGATGGAACAGACGTTTCAGAACCTTGATCGCTGCCTCAAGGCGGCCGGCGCCACTTGGGCCGATGTGGTGAAGACCAACACCTTTGTCACCGACTTCGACGAGTTCCAGAAATGCGCGGACGTGCGCATGCGTTATCTCGGCGTGGCTACACCAACCAGCACGACGGTCGGCGTCACCCGTCTCGCCGGCCCGGATTTCATGATCGAGATCGAGGCGGTTGCTGTCATCAATTCTCCTGACTGAACCGCCGCGTGACGATGAGGATCTGCATTTTCGGCGCCGGTTCGGTCGGTGGCTATCTTGCTGGCTACCTCGCGCAGGGCGGCGCGGATGTGTCGGTCGTGGCGCGCGGAGTGCATCTTGCTGCGATTCGAGCGCGCGGCCTGACGGTCGAACGCCTGACAACTCGATCACTGTCTGCGTGGGCGCCAGTGATCAGCCGGCGGATCTCGGCGCGCAGGATGCAGTTATCGTGACAGTGAAGGCACCGGCACTGCCGAATGTTGCTGCCAGCATAGCGCCGCTGCTGCACACCGACACGGCGGTCGCCTTCGTGATGAACGGCATTCCCTGGTGGTATTTCCACGCCCATGGCGGCCGATTCGAAGGGCGACGACTGCCACATCTCGATCCGGACGATGCGCTGTGGCGCGCCGTCGGGCCCCAGCGAGCGATTGGCGGCGTGTTTTGGCCCGCGTGCTCGGTTCCCGCGCCCGGAGTCGTGCGATTGCTGACAGGCGCCGGTAGCGGCACGGTCTTTGGCGAACCCAATGGGTTGGTCACTCCGCGTCTCGAGGCGCTTGCCGCAGCGTTTCGCGCCGCCGACCTGCCGGTGAGGCTGGCTCCCAATATCCGTGAACTGATCTGGCAGAAGCTGGCGTTCAACCTAAGCGCCGGGCCGATATGCGTACTGACGCAATCAGCGGTACGCGCGACGCACGAGGAGCAAGCGCTGATCGACTGTTCACGCCGCATGTTGGCCGAGGCGAAGATAATAGCGTCGGCTATGGGGTATCGCTTGGAAGTCGACGCCGATCGCGTCGTCGCCACAAACATGCAACTCGCGCACCGGCCGTCGATCCTGCAGGACCTGGAAGCGGGCCGACCGATGGAGGTCGACGCACTCTACACAGTGCCGCTGGAAATGGCGCGGCTGATGGACGTGCCGACACCGACACTCGATCTTGTCGTCGCGATGATCAGGCTAAAGGCGCAGGAAATGGGCCTGTACCATGCTTGATCCAACGCGGGACTACAGCGGCTGGGCCGCGACTCCGATCAGCCAGGCACGGGCATCGGCCGCCGACCACCAGCTCACCACGAGATGCGGTGCATGAGCGGCGATGCGCAGCGCCTGTTCGGCGTCGCTTTCGACGAAGTGCGTGCAGCCCCAGCGGGTCGCCGTCTCAGCCTTGAAGCGGGCGACGGTATCCGGGGTATGGGGAACATGCAGCGGCCGGCATTCCAGAGGCAGCGCGGCATGGCCCCAGCGCGCCAGCCAGATCTGCGTCCGCTCGCGGTCCTCGTCCGGCCGGCCGGTGATCACCACCGCCCGTTCGGAGGAGAAGAACGGCAGGCTGGCAAACGGTTCCAAGGCATGCCGCTGCAGTACCGCGTCGGCAATGTCGCGATGGTAAACCGAATCCGGCACGTCAGGCAGGAACACCCCGTCGAGGTCCAGACCATAGAACGGCAATTCCGTTGTGCGATCCGGTCCCGCACCCGTTGCTCGCAGTGCACGTCCTGCGGGGGTCGCCTCGCCGCGTTCCCAGGGGAAGCGCCACAGCGACCGCATGGCGTGCGAGAGGTCGGGAACGTAGGCGGTGACCTCAGGATCGTGCACGACGGCCAGCGTCAGGCAGTCGCGTCCTTCCTCCAGCAAGGTCGTCCGCGCCGCCCGCATGGTCTGGCCGGAGCTGCAGCCATCATCCACCAGCAGGATCCGACTTCCCGCGGCCGGAGGCGCGCCAATCCAGGCTGTTGTGCCGCTGGTGCGATCGAAACCGATCATCGCCAACGGCAGCGCGAGAATGCCGGCGGCCATGGTTGCTGGGACCAGCCCGCCACGGGCAATCCCAACCACGGCGTCTGGCTGCCACTGCGCGGCACGATCCAGCAACGCCGCGATCATTCGCTCGGTCTGGTCGTAGCCGAGAAACACCGGCATTGCTGCGGTATTCAGCCCCTTCCATTCGCGTGACATTTGCGTGTTCTTGCGTCTTGTCAAACCTGTGACGATGGTGTACTAACGTATTCGTTACCGAAAACAACTTCTGGCGCGCCCTTTCGGACGCGCCATTTCTTTTGCCCCGGCAGCGCGGTCTGCCCGAGCACCCAGCCTTCCCAGCGGCTGATCCAGCCGTCAGGTGGCGCGGTGTCCGGCCGGTTCCCCGCCAGGACGTTCAGTACGCACAGGACCCCGAGCACACAGTCGAAGCGGTCCTCCCCGGCCGCATCGGCGCCGAAGCCGTCGGCCGCAGCGCATCGGAGGTCGTGGTCCGGGGCAACGCTCAGGCTTTCCATTACATCGATGAGCCTCTCGGCGACAGCGGCCCGGTCGGACTGCCGGCGCTTGCTGCCCTTGAGCCGAATGCCGAGGTGCCGTAGCGCCTCGGCTGGATAGGTTTCCGCCAGGGCAATCGCGCCCGGCGTGAGCAGCGTCCCGTACGGGCCGGCGAACGGCCACAGCCGGATCTCATGCAGCGCTGGCAGCAGCAGATGCTGCCAGGCGGCGATCGCTGCCTTGCCCGACTGGTTCGCTCCCAAGGTCCAGAATAGGGGAGCCCCCGCCGGACGCTCTGCCGTGGCGCGGTCGCAGGCGCGCGACAGGCCGGCAGGTCCCTCGAGACCCAGAGCAATCGCGTGCGCCGCACGCGTCATCCCCCGCACGCCGCGCGCCGGGTAGAATGGCCGCCCCGGTCCAACTTCGGCCAAAGTGGCGCAGACCTGGAAGAAATCCGGCCGTGTCGCGGTCGTGGCCAGGAAATGCAGGAAGTCTCGCTCCTCCAATGCCGCCGCATAGGCTCGCGGCAGCCCAATCGGCAGATCGACGCCAAGTGCCACGGCCCCACCCGCAGCCGCATCACGCAGGCGGACAAGCAGCGTGCCGACCTGACCGACCAAGGATGGTGCTGCCAGTCGCCACCCGTCGCCATCACGCCGGGCTACCGCGATCCAGCGTTTCCGCGGATCAACGCTCCAGTCGGCATGCGCGACGATCGTGGCGCTATGCGGGGGTAACGACATGGAAGGACACACAGTGGCCTACCGCTATACGCCGCTGGCGCGCAAGCTGCATTGGACGACAGCGGTCCTCCTCGCGATCATGATCGTTCTCGGCTTCTGGATCACCTGGTTCGAGCCGAAGAATGAGGCGCTTAAGTTCGCACTCTACGACGTGCATGAAAGCACCGGCGCGTTGCTCTTCGTGCTGGTGCTCGCGCGGCTGCTGCGCCGGATCTCCGATCCGCCAGCGCCGCTTCCACCCACCGTGCCGAAGATGTTCCGCGCCGCTGCCCGCGCCAACCATCTGCTGCTTTACGTGCTGCTGCTGCTTCAACCGGTGCTTGGCTTCCTTGCCACCAACGCCTGGGGTTTCCATTCCGCTGGGCGCGCCTCATGCCGATCCCATCGCCGCTGAGCAAGGACGAGGCACTGGCTCCGATCCTGTCCGACCTGCATCTGACCGGCGCGGTTCTGCTTCTGCTGCTGATCGGCGCGCATCTCGCCGGCGCCTTCTTCCATGGGGTGATCCGGCGCGACGGTGTTGTGCAGCGAATGCTATAGCGGCTTCTGCGCCCGCTCCAACAGGCGGGCGAACAGCCCCGGCTTCTTCGCTGGCTTTGCAGGAGTGGCTGCCTTCTCCTTGGCGCGCGCCTCAGCTTCCTGCTGGCGCTGCTTGCTGCTGAGCCACTTCTCCAGGCTCATACCGGCCTTCGCAGCGCGCCTGGCCTCATAGGCGCGCTGGCCTTCGCTCAGGTTCTTCGGCGTCTTCAAGGCAGTTCCCCGCTGATCAGCTCGGTTTTCGCAGGCTGGCACGTGGCGTTCAAGGCCTTGGCGCACGCTGACCACTGCTGCCACTATGCCGGCAGATCATGTTGAGGACGCAATGCCCTTTCTGACGGAAGCCGAGCCCGAGCGCGGCGCACTCCTGCCGGTGATGCCGGGCATCTCCCGTATCGTCGCCGCCAATCCAGGGCCGATGACGTATTACGGCACCAATACCTATCTAATCGATACGCAGGATGGTCTGGCGGTGCTGGACCCGGGTCCCGAGGGACATCCGGAACATGTCGAGGCGATCCTTCGCGCCGCCGGTCCGAACATCAGTCTGATCCTGGTAAGCCACACACACCACGATCACGTCGGCGCGGTGCCGGCGCTGAAGCAGGCGACCGGCGCGCCTACGGTCGGCTTCCGCGTCAGCGGCGACGACGGCTTCGACGCTGACATCAAGCTGGCGGGTGGCGACCGCATCGCGGGCATGACGGCGGTCCACACGCCCGGCCACGCCTTGGACCATCTCTGCTTCGCTCTGCCGTCCAGTGACGGGACAGCGGTGCTGTTCAGCGCCGATCATGTGATGTCGTGGTCCACCAGCGTGGTCAGCCCGCCGGGCGGCGACATGCAGGACTACTTCGCCAGCCTGCGGCTGCTGCTGCAGCGGACCGATGATGTGTTCCTGCCAGGCCACGGTCCGCCGTTGCCCGAGCCACGCAGCCTGGTGCGCGAGATGCTGACGCACCGCATGATGCGCGAGCAGGCGATCCAGCGGAAGCTTACGCAAGGTCCAGCGGGCACGTACGCATTGATGAATACACTGTATTCACAAGTGCATCCACGGCTGCGCCGCGCAGCAGAGCGCAACGTCCTTGCTCATCTGTTGAAGCTCGAGGCGGAGGGCAAGGTCCACCGCGACGGGGAGCTGTGGCGGGCCGCTTGAGAAGCGGATAACTACTCCATTCGCCAACCGCGGTCATGCAGCATGACGGGAGTGTGTGTCTGGGCGATGCGCTCGGCCCGATCCATCGTCAGCCATAGCCGCAGGCGTTCCAATACACGTCGCGTCGGCATGGCGAGATCGAGCGCCAGAGCTTCGTGCATCGGATAATAACGCAACTCTTCCAGTTCACCGTCGCCGCCGAGTGTGCCACTGACGTGGCGTCCGTCCACGACGAAGAACCGAGCGTTAAAGCGAATTGGACTTGCTGGCGGCGTGACTGCGCGCGCGAGCAAATACAGCACGTCGAGGCGTGGTGGTTGGCCCAACGATAGTCCGGTCTCTTCGTGCAGCTCGCGCGCGGCAGCAATGCCGAGGCCGTGCGCCAATCGGGCGTTGGCGCTCTTGCGCAGCAGATGTTCGGTATGCGGTGACAGCGGCGTGGCACTTGGCGCATCGAGATCGGTGCGATCCACAGCACCGCCGGGGAACACCAGCCGGTTCGGCATGAAGCGATGCTTCGCGCCGCGCATTCCCATCAGCATCGACACGTCATCGCCTTCGTCGCGGTGGACGACCAGGCTCGCGGCATGGCGCGGGCGCACCGCGCGCGGACGCGGCGGTGTCTGCTGATCGATCAGCGGTGCGTGGTGGCGGGCGTGGTCTTCAGGCAAGGTCGAAGCCTCGTGTCCTGAGGTAGGCGGCGAAGCCGAACCGCTCCGGTACCGAGAGTTGGCGGGCCACGTTCTCGCTCCAGCCGACGCCCTCGCGTGGCTCGTAAACATCGTTGTTCTTCAGACTGCCCGGTGCCACCGGTTCGCGTGCGCGGCGCCGTGCGTCGTATTGGCGCACCTCATCCTGCATCGCGCTGTCGTCGTAGCGTTCGCGGTGCACAACCACCGAAGGGGGCAATCGCATGGACACCGGGCGGCGGAATACGGGCCAACCCACACTGAGCCCCGCGACCGGATAAACGCCCGGCGGCAAAGCCAGCAGCGGCGTGACGCGATCGATGTGACTGCGCACGTAGCTGATCGGACACGAGCCCAGTCCGACCGCCTCTGCCGCTGCCATGAAATGGGCCATGGCGAGCGAACAGTCCATCGCGGTGTTCAGAAACGTATCGAGGTTGTTGTTGGCGTGCGGCATGCCGTGTTGTTCGCACAGGCGCTGGTTGCGCCGCATGTCGCCGCACCAGACCAGGAACACCGGCGCGTTTGCGATCCAGTCCATGGTGCCGATCCAGTCGGCGATCTGCTTGATGCGTGCCCGATCGCGCATGACGATGATGGAATACTGCTGCAGGTCGGACTTGGTCGGTGCGGACTGTGCCGCGGCGAGCAGCGCATCGAGCAGCGCGTCGGACACCGGTTGTTCGGTGTAGCGCCGTGTCACCCGCCGATCGAGCAAGGGCGCAATCTCGGGCGGCACGTCTACGTCGGGCAGGTCGATCCCGAAGCGAGCCCGCAACAACGCCGCGCCATCGACCATCATGCACCTCTGCGTATCGCGTCGCACACTTGCCGGAATGCTGCGCGCGCGCAAGGCTGCGTGGCATCAGGAAGGAGATGTCAATGCCGGCCCCCTACGCCACGCATCGCGCACAAATGAAAGCCATCCTGCTCGCCTGGGGCATGCCGGAGGACAACGCTGAAACCACCGCCGATGTCCTCTCCTGGGCCGACCTGCACGGCGTGGACAGCCATGGCATGTCGATGCTGCCGGGCTACGACCGGTTGCGGCGCAATGGCCGCGCCAAGATGGATGCGCGGCCAAAGATTGCGAAGGAGACACCGATCTCAGCGCTGGTGGATGGCGGCGGAGGGCTGGGACACGTGCCGGCGCACTTCGCCATGCAGGTGGCGATCGACAAGGCAAAGGTCTCCGGCATGGCGATCGCGGCGGTGCGCAACTCGGCGCATTTCGGCGCCACGGGCTACTACACGCTGATGGCAGCGAAGCAGGGGTTGATCGGCATGGCCTGCACATCGGCCTCCGGCATCCAGGTGGCGCCAACTTTCGGCAAGGAGGCCAAGCTGGGTACGGACCCCTGGTCGTTTGCCGCACCCTCGGGTGACGACCGGCCGTTCCTTCTGGACATGGCGACCACGACCGTGGCCGCGGGACGTATTCGCAACAAGGCGAACGAGGGTCTGCAATGCCCGCCCGGCTGGGTGTTGAACAAAGACGGACTGCCCAGTAGCGATCCGCTAGAGGCGCGTGAGAAGGGTGGCTTTCTCACCTCTCTCGGCGGATCACCAGAAAACTCCAGCTACAAGGGTTATGGATTGGCCGCGATGGTGAACATCCTGGCCTCGTGCCTCTCAGGTTCCACCCTGGTCACCGATCCGCAGCACACGAAGCAGCCCCAGGGCATGGACATCGGCCATTTCTTCATGGCGATCGATCCAACGCTGTTCCGCGAAGCCGACGAATTTCAAACCGATGTAGCGCAGTTCTGCAACGATTTGCGCGCAACCACTCCGGTCGATCCTGCGCAGCCGGTTATGGTGGCCGGCGATCCACAGTGGAACAACGCGGCGAAGCGCATGGAAGAGGGGATACCGGTCGGGCCGGGTCTGCTCAACCAAGTGCGCCAGATCGCACAGGCAAGTGCGGCGCCATGGCTGCTGGACTGAGGAACCCAGCCGCAGCTTGGTCCCACTAAATAGGGCGAACACCTGCCCCTCCCGTCTCTGCTATCCTCACCCAGCTTTACCGAAGCGACCAGCAAGGCGCGGTCGCCCTTACCAATGAAACAGGGCGGTCGCGTCCGGGGGAGGTTGCGTGTTTCAGTCATTTTATCTGTCGCGCCGGTGGGTGCTGTGGGCTTCTCCCGGTGCGGCGCTGATCCTGTTCGTCACCTGGTACAAGGTCCAACTCGACGTCAGGATCAACGAATGGTTCGGGGATTTTTATAACCTCATCCAGAAGGCACTGAGCAAACCCAATACGATCACGATCGACGAGTACATGGATCAGTTGACCACTTTTGGCACGATTGCTGGTTTGTATGTGACCGTCGCCGTGTTCACCGACTTCTTCATCAAGCACTACGTGTTCCGCTGGCGTACAGCCATGACCGAATACTATGCGGCGCATTGGCACACGGTCCGCGCGATAGAGGGCGCGTCGCAGCGTGTTCAGGAAGATAGCATGCGGTTTGCCCGCCTGATGGAGGGACTGGGCGTAAGCTTCATGCGCAGCGTCATGACGTTGTTCGCCTTTCTGCCAATCCTTTGGACGTTGTCGGAAAAGATCACCGACTTGCCGTGGATCGGTCCGGTCAGTCAGTCACTGGTATGGGTGGCGATCGTCTTCGCGCTGGCGGGGACTGTGATGATGGCTGGAGTCGGCATCAAGCTGCCGGGTCTGGAGTTCGAGAACCAGCGCGTCGAAGCCGCGTTCCGCAAGGAACTCGTCTACGGCGAGGACGATCGCGACCGGGCCACCCCGGCTCGGTTCAGTGCGCTGTTTGCGGATGTAAGGAAGAATTACTTCCGCCTGTTCTTTCATTACATGTATTTCGACGTGGCCAGATACGCCTATCTGCAGTTCGGTGTGCTGGTTCCCTATATCGCCCTCGGACCTACTCTCGCGACCGGTGCCATCACCCTTGGGGTCATGCAGCAGATCGTCCGCGCCTTTGGCAGGGTGGAATCCTCGTTCCAATATCTGGTGAACAGCTGGACCACGATCGTCGAGCTCATTTCCGTATACAAGCGTCTCCGCGCCTTCGAGCGCCGCATTGTTGACGCGATAGCCAGAAGCGAAGCGCCGATGCACGACGCGGGGGTGTCTTAAAGCAATCACCGGAAGGCGCGTCACATCGCATCTGATCTACCAACGTGCCGCAATCATCCTCGGTCACGAAAGGAGATCGAACATGGCACGAGAGCAAGAGAACAAGTCCGTCGTGGGGCGCTGGTTCAAAGAGTTCTGGGGCAACCCTTGGAATCCCGGAATTATCGATGAACTCACGACCTCTGACATGCTCCTCCAATATTCGCTGCATGCAACGCGTCGGGGTCGCGACGATGTACGAAACTTTATGATCGGCTTTCGTGAAGCATTTCCTGATCTCAACTTCTGGGGCACAGCTGATCTGATTGCCGAGGGCGACTATGTCGTAGGGCGCTGGGAGGGCGGCGGCACGCATACGGGGCCAGCGTTCAGCGATTTTCTCGCGGGCGCACTGCCGGCGGCATCCGGTCGCAAGATGCGCTTCACCGGCACGACCGTGCTGCGCGTGCAGAACGGCCGGATTTCGGAGGAGATCGGACTGGATGACGGCGTCACCGCCCTTCAGCAGTTGGGGCTGATGCGCGCCGTCTGATACTGGCGGACATCGGTCAGAGTGGGTCACGCTGAGGTCAGCCCCAGCGTGATCGCCCTACCGACTGCGGCGTTGGTGTCGCTACACTACCAGCGCCGCGCTCGCCTGCCGCCCTGGGCCTGACTTCATTATAACGCGCCGACTTCCTCGGCATTGACGATGATCACCGCGCGTCGATATCCGCGTGCGCTGCCATGTCAGGTCGACGTCCACATGCCGCCTCGAGCGCGCAACAGACGTGGCTCAAGCATGTTGTCGAGACTTGCGCAAAGTGACAGGCTATCCGTCAAGCGATGGCGAGCATTGCATCGCAAGCCGGAAGGAAGCGCAACCAATGAACACCGACACGTCAGCGGTGACTGCCCCTGGAGATCTCGCCGCACGAGCCGCGACCGAAGCGGAAGAACTGACAGCCCGGCTCGACCGTCTGCCGATGACGCGAAGCATTTGGGTTATGGCGGTGCTGTTGACTTTCGGCGGTCTGTTCGATGGCTACGCCATCGGACTCATCGGCGCATTGGGACCTGGCTTGATGAAGTCGGGCATCTTCACGGCGACGACTGTAGGCCTGTTCGGCCTCTCCGGCCTGGCGAGCTTCGTTGCTGCATTATTCGCCGGGCTGTTCATTGCCTCGCTCTTCGTTTCTTACATTGCAGATCACTTCGGGCGACGCGCTATCTTCGCCTATTCGCTGCTATGGTTTGGCATCGCGAACTTCATCATGGGATTCCAGACCACGTCGGATGGTGTGAACTTCTGGCGGTTCATCAGCGCACTCGGAATCGGCCTCGAGCTCGTCACAGTCGATGCCTATTTGTCGGAACTGGTTCCCAGACGGGTCCGTGGTCAGTCGTTCGCCTTTCTCCAAGCTATGAGCGCAATCGCGTTCCTGATCGCCTACTTCCTTTCCTGGCAGCTCATCCCCAATGCACCATTTGGCTATGATGGCTGGCGCTGGGTGGCCTGGATCGGCTCGGTCGCCGCAATCGTCATATGGTGGATCAGGTTGGGCCTTCCAGAAAGCCCGCGTTGGCTTGCGCAGCAAGGGCGGATTGAAGAGGCCGAGAGGGTAATGACAAAAATCGAGGCGCGGGCAGAAGCCGAATCAGGGCGTCCACTGCCTGCTCCGGAACCGCCCCATTACCAGGATCCGCGCAAAGGCAGTATCCTCGAGATCTTCTCTTCTCGCTACCTCAAGCGCACCATCATGCTGATCCTTTTCAATTTCTTCCAGACCGTGGGCTTTTATGGCTTCGTCGCCTGGACGCCTACCCTGCTGATCGCCAAGGGCATCCGCATTACCGAGAGCCTTGAATACAGCATGATCATCAATATCGCTGCTGTTGTATCTCCATTCCTGATCATGGGTTTTGCCGATCATCTGGAGCGCAAATGGCACGCATGCGCTTCATGTCTGGCAATTGCGGTATTCGGCATCTGGTTCGCGAGTGCGACGTCGCCCGGTGCGCTGATTCTGCTGGGCGCATGTCTGGCCATGTCGACGCAGTGGCTTTCATACGCGCTGCATAGTTATCAGTCGGAGCTCTACCCAACCCGCATTCGTGCGCGGGGCATCGGGTTCGTGTATTCGTGGAGCCGCCTCAGCGGCATCCTGACGCCGTTCTTCGTCGCGTTTTTCCTGCGGAGCTTCGGTGCGACCGGCGTGTTCGCCTTCGTCGCCGTGTGCATGGCGATCGTGATTGTCTCGGTGGCAGCTCTCGGTCCGCGCACGAGGCGCCTGCAGCTGGAGGCAATCGCCCACTGAATTAACTTTGGATGAGTGCAGCAAACTGCACTCAACCAGCTCTACACTACCAGCGCCGCGCGTTCGCTGGCTACCCGCGCCCAGGCTGCATCGATGTCCTCGTCGAACAGCTCGGTGAGCTTCTTCATCATCGTGCCACCGAGTTCCTCGGCATCGACGATGGTCACCGCACGACGATAATAGCGCGTCACGTCGTGACCGATGCCGATCGCGATCAGCTCCACCTGGTCGCGGTTCTCGATGTCGCGGATCACTTCCCGAAGATGCTTCTCCAGGTAGTTGCCCGGGTTCACCGACAGAGTTGAATCATCCACCGGCGCGCCGTCGCTGATCACCATCAGGATGCGGCGATGCTCGGGCCGGATCAGCAGGCGACGATACGCCCATAGCAGCGCTTCGCCGTCGATGTTCTCCTTCAGCAGCCCCTCGCGCAGCATCAGGCCGAGATTCTTTCGCGCACGACGCCAAGGAGAGTCCGCCGCCTTGTAGACGATGTGGCGCAAGTCGTTCAGCCGCCCAGGATTGCGCGGCTTGCCTTCCTGCACCCATTTTTCCCGACTCTGTCCGCCCTTCCAGGCGCGTGTCGTGAAGCCGAGCACTTCTACCTTCACCGCGCAGCGCTCCAACGTGCGCGCCAGGATGTCGCCGCACATCGCCGCCACGGTGATCGGCCGGCCACGCATCGATCCGGAATTGTCGATCAGCAGCGTCACCACCGTGTCGCGGAACTCCATGTCGAGCTCGCGCTTATACGAGAGTGCCTGCAGCGGGTTCACCACTACGCGCGAGAGACGCCCCGCATCCAGCAGCCCCTCATCCAGATCGAATTCCCAGGCGCGCGTCTGCTGCGCCAGCAGCCGGCGCTGCAAGCGGTTCGCCAGTTTCGAGATCACGCCTTGCAGATGCTGCAGCTGCTGATCCAGCTGCTGACGTAACCGCGTCAGCTCATCTGGATCGCACAGCTCTTCTGCGTCGGTCTCTTCGTCGTGCAGGCGCGTATAGGCGCGATACACCGCTTCGTGGTCGGGGTTCGGACGTTCACGCCGCGGCTGTGGACCGCCCGGGCGATCGTCGCCTTCCGCCACCGCGGCCTCTTCGTCCGACTCTGTGCCCTCGTCGTCCGCAGCGTCGCCTTCCATTTCCTCCGGGTTGGCGCCCAGCATGCTGTCCTGTTCGGACTCGCTCTGCCCAGACCCATCCTGCTGCTCATCCTGCTCGCCGGACTGTTCGCCGCCTTCTTCGCCTTCCTCGGTCTGGTCCTCTGGGTCGGCATCGGCCTCCGCCTCGGCGAGATCGAGAGCCGCCAAAAGCTTGCGTGCCGCGCGCGCGTAGGCGGTCTGGTCGTCTTGCGCGCGGTTCATCTCGGCAAGCGCGGCATCCGCCGTATCGCCCAGCGTGTCGCGCCACATATCCAGGATGCGGCGTGCCGCCTCGGGTGACTTCTCACCCGACATCTGTTCGCGCGCCAGCAAGGTCAGCGCCGCCTGCACCGGCAACTGATCCTTGCGGGTCATGCGGTCGTAGCCTTCGGCCTCGCACTCCTCCGCAAGCTTCGATTGCAGATTTGCCGCCACACCGGCCATATGGCGCGAACCCACGACCTCCACACGAACCTGTTCGAGCGCGTCGTACACGTCCTTCGCGTCGCGCCGTGCCGGCATACGTGTCACGTGAACAGCGTCGTCGTGATGGCGCAAGCGCAGCGCAATGGCATCCGATTGCCCGCGCAGCCGCGCCATCTCCTGCTGCGGCAACGCGCGTGTCGGCAGCGGCAGGCGTGCGCGCTTCCCGGACACGCCGGAAGGTCCGGGCTGAAACGCCACCTGCACATCCGGCACCTCGGCAATTGCGCGAAGCACGCCGGCCGTTGCGCGCTTGAATTCTTCTGTTCGAGTATTGTCTTTGTTCGTGCCGCTCATGTCAGACGATGGTCAGTTGAATTTCCGGGTGGTGAACCCGCCGGTCGGGATCTCCTCGTTGAAGCAACGCTGGTAGTATTCGCCCACCGTCGCCCTCTCGGCTTCGTCGCACTTGTTCAGGAACGTGACCCGGAAGGCGAACCCGACGTCACCGAAAATGCGTGCATTCTCCGCCCAGGTGATCACGGTGCGCGGCGACATCACCGTGGAAATATCGCCATTGATGAAGCCGGCGCGAGTCAGGTCGGCGAGCGCCACCATTGCCTCAATGCGCTTCTTCATCGCCGCGTCCTTCGCATCGGCACCCAGCTTCGCGATCACGATCGAGGTTTCCATCGCGTGTGGCAGGTAGTTCAGCGTGGCGACGATGTTCCAGCGGTCCATCTGCCCCTGATTGATCTGCTGCGTGCCGTGATAGAGGCCGGTGGTATCGCCCAGGCCCACCGTATTAGCGGTGGAGAACAGTCGGAACGACGGATGCGGCCGGATCACCCGGTTCTGGTCGAGCAATGTCAGCTTGCCCTCAACCTCCAGCACGCGCTGGATCACGAACATCACGTCGGGCCGGCCCGCGTCGTATTCGTCGAACACCAGGGCGCAGGCGTGCTGCAGACACCAGGGCAGGATGCCCTCGCGGAACTCGGTGACCTGCTTGCCATCCTTCAGCACGATCGCGTCCTTGCCGATCAGGTCGATCCGGCTGATGTGGCTGTCCAGGTTGACGCGAATGCAGGGCCAGTTCAGGCGTGCCGCGACCTGCTCGATATGCGTTGACTTGCCAGTGCCGTGGTAGCCCTGGATCATGGTGCGTCGGTTGTACGAAAACCCGGCAAGGATCGCCAACGTCGTCTCGCGATCGAACTTGTAGGCCGTGTCGATATCCGGCACGTGCTCGGTGCGAACCGAGAACGACGGCACAATCATGTCGGTATCGATATCGAATGCCTCGCGCGCCGAAACCTTGCTGTCGGGTTGGTCTATCGCAGAGGTCGGGCGAATTTCGGCCAGAGTGGCAACCTTGTTCATCGGCTGGTCGGTTCCTGTTGGATCGTTGAAAAGTCTAACTTCGGCTCGCGCTGGCGCAAGAGCGCCGGCTAGCCGGCCGCCGCCACGCTCGGCGCCGGCATCAGGCGCGATCGAAGTGCGGCGTAGGCCAGGTTAATGGTCTTAAGTCGTTCTTCAGCGTCGCGGTTGCCACCGTTGGCGTCAGGGTGATGTCGCTTCGCCAGTTCCTTGTAGCGGGTCTTCACCGCCTCCAATGTCGTCGGCCAGCTGAGCCCCAAAGTGGCAAGTGGCTCCCGGAGTTCAGGCGGCGTCTGCTGTGGCGGCTGCGCCGATCCGCGCCTCACGCGGCCAGCGGCGAGAAGATGCAGCGGATCGCGCAACAACTCCTCATCCCAGGCTGCTGCGTGGCCCAGCCGGCCAAGCGGCCAGGACGGACGCTGCCAAGCTGTATCAGCACGCAGCTGCGCCTCGATCTCACCCGGCGACATACCCTTGTAGTAGTCCCAGGTCGAGTTGTAGGCACGGACGTGCTCGAGGCAGAACCACCAATAATCCTTTAGGTTCCGACGCGACTTTGGCGCGCGGTATTCGCCAAACGCCTCGCAGTCAGGCATATCGCACGGCCGGCCAGGCGGTGCGGCCGGGTCGGGAGCGAAAGCCCTGGTCCTGGGGACACGTCGGCTCATGGTGCTCTTATGGGCAGCTTACTGGGCGCTGGCAACTGGGTCTTGGCGCTGTTGGGAGATCGTTCGATATGTCGGAAATGCAATCCCGCGCGGCAAGGCTTGAGGCCGTACTTGGTAAGGCTTTTTCGCCAACGCTGTTGCGCATCAAGGACGATAGTGCGCGGCACGCCGGCCATGCAGGTGCGCAGCCGGGTGGCGAGACGCACTACAATGTGCTGCTGGTCTCCGACACTTTTCGCGGCATGGGTCGCGTGGCGCGGTCACGCGCAGTGCATACCGTGCTCGAGGCCGAGTTCGCTGCCGGCCTGCATGCACTATCGCTGACGCTGCGGACGCCAGAGGAGGCAGCAGCCTTCATCGAGCGAGAAAATCCTTCCGTATAGGTGCGGGCGTCGGTCGCAGTCTTGCAAGAATCTGCTAAGGCTGAGGCCGAGTGGCGAGAGGACGAAGCCATGACAGCCGCCAAGGAAATGGATCGGGTGGATCGCGAGATTCTGCGCCTGCTTGCAACGGACGCCTCGCTCTCACTTGCCGAAATCGCGGACCGCGTCGGGCTGACGTCCACTCCTTGCTGGAAGCGCATTCGCCGTCTGGAGCAGGAAGGCGTCATTCGCGGCCGGGTGGCCACGATCGACCCGGTCAAGGTAGGCCTTCCGGTATCCGTGTTCGTCGCGGTAGAGACTGCGGACCATTCCAGTGAGTGGTTGCAGCGCTTTGCCGAGGTGGTGCGCTCGATGCCGGAGATTGTCGATGCGTGGCGCATGAGCGGTGATGTGGATTACCTGATGCATGTCGTGGTGGCGGATATCGCGGCGTACGACGAGTTTTACCGCCGGCTGATCGCGGCGTTACCGCTGCGCAACGTCACCAGCCGGTTTTCCATGGAGCGGCTTAAGGCGGCGCCATTGCCCATCTGATCGACAACCATTTCTTAGTCTGCGCGTGGTTTTCTGTCGGGCGGTTACACAGGGGGCAGCCGTGCCGGGCAGTCGATTGGTCAACCGGAATGTAGTCGCGGGCAGTGGGCGCACCAGCATGCGCTTGGAGCCGGAGCTTTGGGAAGCGCTGGCCGAAATCTGTGCACGCGAACGGCAGGACATTAACCACCTGGTCCGCCAGATCGAAGGGGTTGGACACGAGGGTGGTCGGACCAGCGCTGTCCGCGTGTTCGTGCTGCAATATTTCCGCGCTGCCGCCTGCGAGTCAGGCCACCAGGCCACGGGTCACGGGCCGTTGGAGCAGAGGCCGCACACCAGCTTCGCGCGGCAGGCCGCTTAGTCGAGGTCGGGGACGCTGATACCGGCTATCTGGTGCGGTTATACTGATAGTCCTCGCGCTCGCCGGTCCCAGCGCGCAGGCCGGCCGGCATCGGCGCCCGCGTTTCGTTAACCTTGGCGTGGACATCAAGCGCCGCCTGGTCCTGCCACAGCTCCAGGAGTGCCAGCTTGTCGGGATTCAGCACGCTCTGGAATACCTCGAATTGCTGGCAGCCCGGCTCCTGGGCGACCTCGGCACACCGGGACCGGAACGCCTGAGCAAGCTCCGCGCCTTTACCGCGTGCGGCGTTGATCGTGACGACGAGCCTGACCGGCATAGCGCTTCCTCCTCAGGGTGATCGTATTGCCAGACGATGATGGCGGCGTTGCCCAGCGCGTCAAGCAGCGGGCGCAGCGCCTGACCCTGTGAACTGTCTCACTGCCAAAAGGTGCGGCCGCAGTCAGCATCGCCGCAAGCGTCGGAGCGGGAGGAAATAGGATGCAATATGAGGTCCCGGGAATGACTCTCATTCCCCAACAGTTGGACTGGTCCTGCTGGTACGCCAGCGCGCAAATGTTGATCCAGTGGAAACAGGACAGTTTGCAACAGTCTCTCGCTGATTTAGTGCCGCCCGATCTCGATGCGATGTGCCGTAGGATCAGGGACGACAACCAGGGAATCACAAACCCTCAGATCATGGACATGGCGCAGCGGCTCGGCCTCGCGGCAGTACCGCCGGTGTGCCCGACCCCCTCAGCCATTTCTGGCTGGTTGCAGGATTATGGTCCTCTTTGGGTCAACGGACAGACCCATATTGTAGTCATCGCTGGGATCAATGGTCTGAACGTCAAGGTCTATGACCCTTCGCCAAAGAATGTCGGCGGCGTTGACTGGCGCTCTCTGCAGACGTGGTACGAGGGGTCGGACGTGGACTCACGCGACATAAGCGACGGTGTCCAGGCGGTCTTCCTGTATTGTCCGTAGTCATCCCGCGATAAGGATGACGTCGATCCTGCAAGCTCGTCGAGATTAGCCGCGATAATCGAGCCCGATGTCCAGCACCGTCACGCTGTGCGTCAGCCAGCCGGCCGATAGCAGGTCCACGCCGGCGGCAGCGATCGCCGGGGCTGTGTCCGGGCGAATCCGGCCTGATGCTTCCGTGATCGCACGCCCGCCGACGATCTCCACCGCCTGGCGGAGCGTGTAGGGTCCCATGTTGTCAAGCAGCACGGCATCCACGTTCAGCGTCATCGCCTCTTGCAGTTGCGCCAGCGTGTCCACTTCCAATTCGATCTTCACCAGATGACCGACACCGGCTCGCGCGCGTTCCACCGCGATACGCACACCACCGGCAATTGCCACGTGGTTGTCCTTGATCAGCACCGCGTCATCCAGGCCAAACCGGTGGTTCGACCCGCCGCCCACGCGGACGGCATACTTTTGCGCGGCGCGCAGCCCAGGCATGGTCTTGCGGGTGCACACCACCTGCGCCTTGGTGCCGGCAATCGCATCGACAATGCCGCGGGTGGCTGAGGCAACGCCGGAGAGATGGCACAGAAAGTTCAGGGCGGTTCGTTCGGCAGTCAGGACACCGCGCGCCGGCCCGCGTATCGCCGCGATCAGATCGCCGGGAGCCAGCCGGCTGCCGTCGGGCCGTTCCACCAAAGCCTCAATCGCCGGATCGATCAGACGAAATGCGGTGATGGCGAAGTCCAGCCCCGCGACGATGCCGGCCTGTCGTGCCACCAGCACGCACTCGGTTCGCGCGCTTGCCGGCACGATGGCATCGGTCGTCAGATCGCCGGCGCGACCGAGGTCTTCCAACAGCGCCGCGCGCACCGCCGGTTCGACCATGATTGTGGGAAGGGCAGGGATCATCACACCGCCAGCATGCGCTCGACGGCCTGACGGGCGCGCACCGCCACGGCTGGATCGATGGTGACCTTGTGGCGCATCTCTTCCAGCGCTGAGCGGATATTGGCGAGCGTAATACGCTTCATGTGCGGGCACAGATTGCAGGGCCGGACGAACTCGACATCCGGGTGGTGCACCGAGACGTTGTCGGCCATCGAGCATTCGGTGATCAGCACAACCTTGGCGGGCTTCTGCTTTCCGACATAGCCGGACATATCGGCAGTCGAGCCGGTGAAGTCGGCTTCAGCCACCACCTCTGGCGGGCACTCGGGATGCGCCAGAACCACCACGCCGGGGTTTTCTTCGCGCATCTCGCGGATCTGCTTCGCGGTGAAGCGTTCATGCACTTCGCAATGGCCCGCCCAGGTAATGATCTTGACCCCGGTCTGCGCGGCGATGTTCTGCGCCAGGTATTCGTCCGGCAGCATGATCACCCGGTCGGAGCCCAAAGACTCGATTACTTTCCTTGCGTTGCCGGAGGTGCAGCATATGTCGGACTCCGCCTTCACTGCGGCCGAGGTGTTCACGTAGGTCACCACCGGCACTCCCGGATAGCGTTCGCGCAGCAGTCGCACGTCGGCCGCCGTGATGGACTCCGCCAACGAACAGCCGGCACGCAGATCCGGGATGAGTACGGTCTTGGCTGGGTTAAGCAGCTTGGCCGTTTCGGCCATGAAGTGGACGCCGGCCAGCACGATCACGTCGGCGTCGACCTTCATCGCCTCGCGTGCCAGCGCCAAGCTGTCGCCGACAATGTCGGAGACGCAATGGAAGATCTCGGGGGTCATGTAGTTGTGGCCGAGGATCACCGCGTTCCGCCGGCGCTTGAGCGCCAGGATGGCGTCGACGTCGTCGGCGAACACCGGCCACTCCATCGAAGGGATTACCGTCTTGACCCGGTCATATAGCGGCGCGGTTCGGGCGATTATGTCTGCGTAAGACATCCTGGACCCCCTTATGCTCGATATGAGCATTTGTCGCGCTTATACTAGTGATGAGCATAAGGGTGTCAAGGGGCGCTGTCTCAAGCGGGCTTGCGCGCGGCCATGTTGCCTCGACGGATTGGCAGAAGCATGCTGAGGGGTGCTCGGGAGGGAGAGATCATGCTGTATGAGCTGCGTATCTATGAATGCGTGCCCGGCCGGTTGCCGGACCTGCTGAAACGCTTCGACACGATCACGCTGAAGCTGTGGGAGAAGCACGGCATTCGCCAGGCGGGCTTTTGGACCACTGTGATCGGCGAGTCGAACCAGACGCTGTATTACTTTGTCGTCTGGGATTCACTCGCCGAAAGAGAGAAGAAGTGGAACGCCTTCGGCGCTGATCCTGAGTGGATCAACGCCCGCGCCCAGACGGAGGCGAACGGGGCGATCGTCGCCAACGTGAAGAACTTCATCCTGGCCCCGACGTCATTTTCCGCGGTGAAGTAGATAAGGAGCCATTGCGCCGATTGGCGCAGCGTTTTGAGCAGGCGGGTCGCACGCTGGAGACCCGGCGTGTCGACCCCTCCGCTAAAGCCCGCTAGGGTTGCGGCAAGCAGTCTGTAAGCCTCGTCCTGTCGAGCTTGCTCGTGGAGCATCTCGGCCAGAGCCCTGGCAATTCGCAGTTGCCAGATTTGCTGCCTTGCCCGCGCGACAGTTCGAGCGCGCGATAGAGTAGGTCGAGCTTGCCGGCGGTGCCGTCGCACAGCAACGCGGCCTCAGACGCATGATCTCGGGTTGGGACCAACGTTCCTCTGCCGTCTCGCCAAGTTGCTGGGCACGCAGCAGCAATTTCCGGCCGGCCGGGCGGTCGCCCATAGTGGCGCGCAATTCCGCTGCTGCTACCATAAAGAAGGGAAGCAGGCCCAGGTTCGCGCTTCATCAAGCTGATCGATCGAGCGCTGCATCCCCTGCTGCGGCGAACCCGCGAACTCCGCGGAGAAATGCGTGAGCTGCGATCATCAATGAAGTTGCTGGCGCCCGCAGACGCAAACCTGCTCGATCCTGTTTGCGAACATGCGACCACCAAAGATGTGCCATCCCCACTGGAATGCTGTGGAGAAATGCGGCAGCGTACAGCGGTTCGCCTGAACCAATGTAACGTGTGCGCCCAGGTTCTTCGCAGACGCGATTACCAGCATCTTGGGTTGATGTCAGTCGCAACCATTGCGCTTGCCACTGGCGCTCGTCCATTCGAAGCCATAGCGCTTGTAGGTGCCGGCGAACGACTTGCCGATCGGCAGGCCGTCGGCGTGAGGTCGTGGTGGCCAAGGACTCCCCGGTGATCGGTGTTGCCGAGGATACTCAACCACCATGTACCGGGCGCAGGTTTCTGCCCCTTAGGAACAAAGGTCAGTTTTGCGTCGAAACGCCAAGCCGGAGCGAAGTCGCGAGAAACCTGTGTCTGCAGCGCATCAGTGAGTGCGCGGCACTCAGCATCGCTGACCACATCGCTGGCGTTGATGATCGATACTTCGATCGCCGAAGCTGTTTCCGCGCATGTTCAGCGCGGCTGGAATGGACAGTCTGCCAGTCAGGCCTAGCACCTACCATACAGGCCGCCCCTGATAGCTGCTTCATCTCACGGTCTTCGGCCGGTCTTGGCTTCGGTGTGCGCTCCGGCCACGAAAATCTGCTTCGTCGCGAAGGACAGCCAAACGCGGCGTGGTTCAAGCCAGTCCGCGCCAAGCAACAGGTCGACAATTGGCACTACGCGAACCGACGCGACCCAAAGCACCGGATTGCGCGTCACCTCGGAACCTACGCGCAATTCGGAAAAGCGGTGGCGATACATTGGCACAAGTTTCGGCCCGATCCCTCTGCCGCTGCCCACGGGATCATGCGCGAGCAGAGCAGGTGTCAGGCCGAGACGGAACATCCCTGGCGCGGTGACAAGGCTGGCGCTCGCACCACTGTCGACCAACGCCCGTAGCGGTCGACCGTCCACCATCACCGTCACGACCAGTGCAGCACCGAGGGGGGTGCTGGCCGGGATTGACGCATAAGGCTCCATCCAGGGCAGAAAGCCCGTGTCGCAATCGTGCACGTCGTACAGCGTCAGCCGGTGGCGAGGCAGGTCCAGGTCTAGATCGAACGGCGACAAAAAATCACGCCCCAACAAGCCGGCAACGGGGCGGCCGGCAATCTCGCGCACCGGCAAGGGCCCGACCGTGACACTGTTATCCTCGGCCAGTGTGCGGCGGCGAAGTGCGGCCCGTCCCAGACGCAGCGAACGGGGCAGAGCGTTTGGCCTCTCCTCGATGCCGGCAATGCCGCGCACGGCCGATGCAACCCAGCTGTCGCGTTCCAGGCCAAGCCGGCGAACGACATCCTCGCCAATCAGCGTTCTCTCGGCCCCGGTATCGAGGATGAAAGTCGCGGGCATGTCGTTGACGTCTACGGTGACAAGGATGTTGCCGTTGACTGCCTCGACTGGGACCGAACTGCGCTGCTCCACCTGGCAACCGGCATGCGCAGACACGGCAGCGAGCAAACAGGTCAGTGCAAGCAGCAGGATGTGTCGCATGGAACCAGCGCAACTATCCAATCGCTATGATTGATGCGCTAGTCCCGACTCTGTGTCGGGCGCTGTAGCTACGACGCTGCTTCCGCGGCGCTCGGTGTCGGCTTCAACGGAATGTCAGCGGCTGTCGATGGCCAAGGACACGATCTGTCGGCGGTGCGTTGCAACAGCATGAGCGGGCTGCTTGTGGTGCTGCGAGGCCGCAGGTGCCTCTGCCACCTCCTCATAGGCCTGCCAGCCTCGCTCCGTCGCTGGCCGCAGGTCACTCGGCGCGGGGTTCAGGTCCGCCTGCGGCGCGGGTGCGTGGCTCGACGCGACCATCTTGCCAGTATCAGGCCGGTCATAAATGAAGCCATAGGTCGGATATACGCTGCCGAACTCGCCGCTTCGGCCGAGCCCGACGCGCACCGCCGTCCAGTCATTTGCCTCGGACACGTCAACGACGGGGATGTTGCGGGCAACGGTGCCGCCCCACCAGTTGGCATGATCGATCTGGATCTCGCGCGGATTGATTACACGGCTGACCACTGCGACGTGGCCCAACCGCATCCGGCCATTCGAGCGGAAGGTCAGAACGCTGCCGGCCTCCGGCACGCTGCCGCGCGCGTACACGCCTCCTGCGTTGTCCCACCATTGCCAGGCATTACCAGGAACCGAAATGCCGGAATCGCCACGGGCAAATGGCACGCAGGAGATCCCACGACCCAGAGCGTAGCTCCCACCGTGGTACCTGCCCCTGGTGTATGCTGTCTCCCGAACAGAATACCGCCCGGCGGAACTGATCTGGGCCGTCGGCTCCAGCAGCGGATGCTGCCGTGAACTAGGAGCGGCGTCGGCTGAGATTGGTGCGATATAGCAACTGAGGACAAGAATAGAACCAAAAAACAATGGCTTGGCGTTGGCTTCCCAACCGCGCATCGGGCACCCGCTCCCCTTTGGATTGTTCCCAAGATCTGTGAATCGCTAGCAACAGGGTTGCGAAGCTGACAACCCGACTGCCCGGTCGTTCCGCTCCTGGCAGCCCAGATAGCGTATTGTGCCCTGTGGATAACGTTGCCTTGCGAGACTTCTGTCCTAGGAAAGCGTATGGATACCCTGCCGTTCAAAGGAGCATCCGGCGACGACTCCGATCGAATCGAGTCGAAGCCGCATGCCTAGGCGCTACTTGCAGGCAGTGACCATGATCTCGACCAGGATTGACGGATTTGCTAGCTCCGCCTGAACACAGGCGCGCGCAGGAGCGCCCGCTTTCGGCAGCCAGGCTGTCCAGATCTCGTTCATCGCATCGCGGTCACGAATATTCTTCACCCAGATCAACGCCTGCAGCAGCCGCGTCTTGTCTGTGCCGTGCTCCTCCAGCAGGTGGTCAATCTGCCCCAGGATATCGGCTGTCTGCCCCTTGATGTCCTTGCCCGTCTCTTTAGCAGTAACGCCTTGCAGATAGACAAATCCGTGATACTCGACGGCCTTCGACAGAATGCTGCCGGGATCGGTGCGGCTGATCTTTGACATCGTGGTCTCCCCAATCTGGATGGCGTCGCCTTCTAGGCCAAGCGGCTGGATCAGGCCAGCGTCTCACTGCCCTCGAACGCAGGGGCCATCCGCGGCAGGTTGGCCTTGGCGCGCAACCAGGCCAGTCCGCACAGCAAAACAACCCAGCAACACAGGGAACTAGGCCCAGGAACTCGGATGCGGCGCCGTAGGCCAACGCTCCCATCGCAGGTGCGGCGCGCGTGATCATGCCCCACAGGCTCAGCACTCGCCCCACCATGGTCGCCGACGCGGAATTCTGCAGCAAGGTTTGGATCGAGATGCCGTGCATTGTGGTTGCGGCGCCCATCACCGCCACACAGACCACACCGATTGCGAACACATGCGTTGCAACGAAACACGCAGTGGCCATCGCCAACACAAGGTCGGCCAGGATTGCAATGCGCGTCAAACAACCCATCCGGCCGCGGATCGCTACCAGCGTGCCGCCGATCAGCGCAGCCAACCCATCGTGCTGGCGAGCGTGGCCAGCCCGCGGGCGTCGCGGCCGAACAGGTCGGCGACATAGAGTGGCAGCATTTCCGGAACCGCGCGCAACGTCATCCCAACCGTGGCGGCGAACAGCATGAGCGGACCGATGCCACGATGGCGTACCACGTAACGGACCCCCTCGGCCGCGTCGTGCAACACGCTGTGGCTGGACCGATGACCAAGCCGGACCGCCGGATCGAGCCGCAACAGATGCATTGTCACGCTGGCAAATAGGAAGGCGAAGCAATTGGAGGCGATCGGCGGGACCACGTCCCAGGCGGCGATCATCGGCCCGGATAGCGCGGGACCGATAAAGCGCGCGATGTTGTAGGTCAGCGAGTTCAGTGCCACGGGCCGGGCAGATCCTTGCGCGGCACCAGACCGGGAATGAGGCACTGGCGTGCCGGCTGTGCGAAGGTCTCTGCCATGCCGTTGCACGCCGAGAGCGCGGCGATGAACTCGACCCGTATCATCCCGGTCAGGATCAATGTCACCAGGATCGCGGCCTGGCCGGCGGCGACGAACTGCGATGCCATGGTCAGCCGGACGCGGTCAATCCGATCCGCCACCGCGCCGGCCAAGGGCGATATCACCACCGAAGGCGCCAGATTGCAGAAGGCGATGACGCTGACCCAGAGTGCCGAGTGAGTCAGTTCCCAGGCAAGCCAGTCAGTCGCGACTCGCTGCATCCACGAGCCAGTCCAGCAGGTGACGCTACCGGCATAGAAGATACGCGCATTGCGTTGCGCGAATACGCCGCCGACAGCTGATAGGCTTGCCACGGATCAGGGCGTGGCTGGGGGCGGCGACGTGGTCGGTGAGCGATCGGTTTCGGTGCCGGTGTTGCGCACGCAGTCGCGCACCAGATTTTCGTTTGCGTAGCGTTGCGCAAGGCCGCGATCCGTCACGCCGGGATTGTAGTTGCCCGAGAACGGCAGGTCGCGATTGGTGATCGTGTAAATCGTGTCACGGTTGTTGCGATTATACACCTGATCGGCATGCTCGCGGCAGGCAGCCAGCGTTGCGGCGTCGGCTTTCGCCTGGCCAGTCGGAGGTGGAGGCGGTGTGCACTGCGCCAGCGCCAGGACGGGCAGGAGCAGCACGGTTAGGCGGATCATGAAGGCGCTCCCGACAGCCGAGGGATTGCTTGGCCTTCCAATGCGAAGCCGAAGGCAAAACGCGACAGGCGGCTGCGAAACCCGGTTTCGTCGAAGCGTGCATCGGCGGTCAGCGGCATGCTGGCTGCCGCCCGTAACAGGGATGGATGCAACTCGGCGCCGTCTCTTTGTAGCTGGCAAAGCGAATCGGCCCAGCGCACGCGCGCCAGGAGATCGACCAGCGCCAGCAGACGGAGACACACCGACAGGCCGTAGCTATTGCGCAACCCCACTGTACGGTCGACTGCTCCGGCCCAGCAGCATGCATCCGGATCAGCCAGGGCGAGGTCGCCGAACGACCCGTCCGGGCGCTGGAAGCGGAAAAACCTCGCCACGCTCCAGCGATCCGAGAGGGCGGCCTCGCGCGCCGCATACCAGGCACTCTCCAGGTCGCGCCGATGCACTGACGGAAGGTCCTCTGGCGGCACGGCGACAAGGTAAGTCAGTGAACCGTCCGGTCGGGCGCCGACATGAACCGAGCCGCGATGTTCCTTGGCTCCTGTCACGCCTCGCACCCTTCGTCGCGCAACAGGTCGGTCACCGCTTCGAGTGGCACATCGCTGGCGGTGAACGCCTGGCCGATTCCCTTCACCAGTACGAACTTCAATGCTCCATCGCGGACCTTCTTGTCGCGCCGCATGTGACCGATCAGCGTGGCAGCCGAAAAGCGCCGGTTCAGCATGTTCAGTTCCGCCGGGATGCCCGTCGCCGCGATGTGCGAGACCACGCGGTCCGCATCGGCGATTGCACAGTGGCCCAGCTTCGCCGAGAGCCGGAATGCCAGTCCAAGACCAACCGCCACGCCCTCGCCGTGCAGCAGTCCACCCGTGTAGCCATACTCCGCCTCCAACGCGTGGCCGAATGTGTGTCCCAGGTTCAGCAGCGCGCGGCCATCATTCGGTTTCTCCTCCCTCTCGTCGTCTCCCACCACGGCTGCCTTGAAGGCGCAGGCGCGCATGATGGCTTCAGCCTGTGCCTCTCGATTGCCGCCAACGACAGCGGCGCCATTCGCTTCGCACCACGCGAACAATGCTGCATCGCCGATCAGTCCGGCCTTGGCGATCTCGGCGTAACCCGCCCCGAGCTCACGCGGCGGCAGAGTGGCAAGCGTGTCGGTGTCTGCGAGCACCATGCGCGGCTGGTAGAACGCTCCGATCAGGTTCTTGCCCTGAGCGGTGTTGATCCCTGTCTTGCCGCCGACCGAGGAATCCACCTGCGACAGCAGCGTCGTTGGCATCTGTACGAAAGGCAGGCCTCGCAAGGTCGTCGCGGCGGCGAACCCGGCGAGATCGCCGACCACGCCGCCTCCCAAGGCGATGACGGTCGTGCGACGTTCGACGCGCGCCTGTAGCAACTGGTCGACGACGCATTGCCAGTTGGCCAGGCTCTTAGAACTTTCGCCCGGCGGGACGACGATCTGGCTGACGGCGACGCCGGTCGCCTGGAGTCCGTGCAGCAGCGCCGGCAGATGCAGTCGTGCCACCGTTTCGTCGGTTACGACAACGGCACGCTTCTGCTCCATCCGCGGTGCGAGCAGCGCGCCAGCGCGTGCCAGCAGATCGTTGCCGATTACCACGTCGTAGCCGGTACTCGGCAGCACGACCGACAATCGACGCGGCGAGCGCCAGCCCATCAGCGCATTGAGCACGCGCGTCGTTGTCGCGTCCGGGCTTTCGTCAGCGCAATCGACGATCATGTCGGCCTCGGCATAGACCGGGTAGCGCACATCCATCAGCCGCTGCAGGACCTCGGCCGGATCGCCATCCGCCAGCAGCGGGCGGTTGTCGCGACCGGCAACGCGGCGCAGCAGCGTCGGCAACGGGCAGCGCAGCCAGACGGATATGGCCTCATCACGAACCGTGGTGCGCGTCTCACGGTCCATGAACGCGCCGCCGCCAAAGGCGAGCACCAGAGGATCCCCGGAGAGCAGCCGGCGGATGACCCGGCGTTCGCCTGCGCGGAAGTCGCCCTCGCCATAGCGAGAGAACAGCTCGGGGATGGTGCAGCCGGCCGCCAGTTCGATCTCGGCATCGGCATCGCGGAACGGCAGCCCGAGTCGCGCGGCGAGCCGCCGGCCGATCGAGGTCTTGCCGGCGCCCATCAGTCCGACCAGCACGATACTCCGGCCGGCCAGCGCTTCCGGCAGATCGACGGCTTCGCGTAACGCGGTGTTGCGTGTCATGGCGGCGGACGCTAGCACACAGCCCACTGGGCAGGCCACGCACGGCGGAGTCGGTGGAACAAGCGATGGTCCGTATTTTTCTGGTCGTCGTTGCCGCGGGACTGGTGATTATCGGCGCGGCGGTGGTGATTTTGGGACTGTATCCGCCGAATCCGACGCCGCACGCGGTGGAGAAGGTGCTGCCGAACGAGAAGTTTCAGGGGCGTTAGTGATTTTTGCCTGCTGCGGATCAAGATCTTGAGGCCTTTAAGGAAGAAGGTGATTGAATGCTTGTGGCGGGTGCTCGTGAACAGCGGCCATTGTTTGACACTGGCGGTCGCATCCTGCTCCCATAAACTGAAGTTGCTGGATGGAACCCACTATGAATCCAGGACCGAATATCTATGGGTTGAGCATATAGGCGTGTAGAGTAACTATTGATGTATTTTGCCGACGAGGGTGGGGTCCGCACCGCGTCGGGAAATCAGAGGGGAGCGTGAGGCAATGGACCCAAAATGGTTCGGCGGGCGTCCGGTCCCCAGGCGTTCTCTCTTGGCGGTCTGTGCGAGTGGCGCTGCATCCATAGGAACGCCCGCCTTCGCAGGGGATGCTAACGCTGAGCAAGTACCTTGGCAGGAAATAGGGCGAATAGCACACGACTTTGTTGCTCGTGAATCTCCATCGGCTGCTTTCCCCTTTGAATCCGCGCACGCAGCCAAGTTCTCACGAATGGTTTTTGCGCACTACTTCCCTTTCTTTGCGCTTTCATACGAGAATGCGCCGTTGGACAGTGACCATTGGGCCCAGTTTCTGTCGCGGGGCGGCGAAGCTGGGAAATGGGCTTTTGCTGGTGGATTCACGCGCGAGCGACCTCTCACACCACCACCATGGAGAAGTCCCTACTGGCGGCAGATTAATGCAGCGATCGATATCGCCCGTGCCCAATTGATCGGGATAGACGGCTTTGGCGTAGATCTTACCCGAATCGATGGACTTCGCGACCCTGATCAAGCAAAGATCATTTATGACAGCGCGGCTGCGCTCGCTCCAAACTTTTACCTAGTGCTTGAGCCAGATGGCGACATTTTAAAATCGGCCACATCGGCGCAGATGGCTTCACTGGTCCTGCAACTCGCGACTTCCCCGAATATCTTCAAGCTGCCAGATGGTCGTCCACTATTGGTTCCTTTTGGCCCCAACGCTGAATCCCCTGAATATTGGCAGGAGGTAGTGACGAGGCTTGAACACGCTGGCCAGAAGGTTGCATTCGTTCCCGACCTAGTCG
>JBKPOG010000220.1:0-9282 GCA_046732975.1 Pseudomonadota bacterium | reverse complement strand
CTATTGTACCGAAGAGCTTCAAGTTCTACTGGGAGCCTCCCAAGATCCCATACGATCCGATGAAGGCGCGCGGGCTGCTGGCGGAGGCAGGATATCCTAATGGGTTTGACGCCGGCGACTACTACTGCGACGGGTCCTACTCCAATGTGGCTGAGGCCTCGCTGAACTATCTGGGAGAAATCGGTATTCGCGCCAAACTGCGACCGTTCGAACGGGCAGCCTTCCTCAAAGGATATGCCGAGAGGAAGTTCCGCAACATAATCCAGGGAGGCAGCGGAGCGTTCGGCAATGCCGCCATGCGGATGGAGACCTTCGTAGTCAAGGGCGGTGGCTATGTCTATGGCAGCTATCCCGACATCGATGAATTGTTCGACCGTCAGATCGCCGAGACCGATTTGACGAAACGAGCGCAGGTTCTGCATCGTATGCAGCAGCTCGTGGATCAGTATTCTATCTACGCGCCGATCCGGCAGCTGGGGTTCCGCAGCGGCCAAGGGCCCAGGGTTCGAGTCGGGGCTCAGATGTTCGACTCAAGGCTGGTGCATAGGCACGGGCGGGCTAGGCGCGCCCCTACACCACACCGCCTGCCAGCGTACGTCGCAGCGAGCCTCGCCCGTAACCTCTATCCTGCCGGCGCGCCAAGTTGTCCTCGAGCCGGGACACGAGCGGCGCGATATTGGACTGCCATGAGGGCGATGACGCTGAGCAGAGCGGTTGCCATCAGATAGAAGCTGGGTGACAGCGGATCGCCAGTCTGCGCGATGAGCCATGTCGCCACAAAAGGCGCAAAGCCGCCGAAAACCGTCACGGAGATGCTGTAGCTAAAGGCGATTCCGATGGCACGCGTGTCGACCGGGAACTGTTCAGCCAACAGCGATGGCAATACGCCGCTGTATCCTGCCTTGATGAGATTGAGCAAACCGACGGCAAACATCGCGGTGGCGAGCGAGGGATAGGCGACCATAAGCCAAAACGTCGGGTAGGCGGCGATCACGAACAGCCACGCCATCGCCAGCATGATGCGTGGCCGCGAGGTCTTGTCGGACCAATGTCCCGCGATCACCGAAAAAACGGCAAGCAGTACACCGCCGAGCAATGTCGCGGCGAAGCCGGTATAGGCCGGCAGATGCAGTGTCTTGACTCCATAAGTGGGGATGTAGAGCAGCAGGTAATAGGAGCTGTTGGAAATAATCGAGATGCCGAGAGCGAGGAGTAACGGGACCGGATGGCGGTGCAGCAACTCGCCGATCGGCACGGTCGGCGACTTGGTCGCTTTGAGGAAGTCGGGCGTCTCGACCATGCGAGAGCGGATGTAGAGGCCAACGGGTCCAACCAGCAGGCCGAACATGTAAGGGATACGCCACCCCCAATCGACCAGCTGCTGGTGCGTAAGCAGCGTTGTCAGGGCAAGACCAAAAAGCGAAACAATGACCGAGATGATGCCAGTGCTGGCCCACTGCCAACTTGCGCTATAACCCTTGCGATCACCGGCGTGCTCGACAAGAAAAGCAACGGCACTCCCGAACTCACCCCCGACGGAGAACCCTTGAAGGAGACGCGCGATCGTGATGATGACTGGCGCGGCGAGACCGATTGTAGCATAACCGGGCGTGACAGCCATCAGCGCCGTGCCAATCATCATCACCGCAATCGACAACGTTAGCCCGGCTTTGCGGCCGGCGCGATCGGTGTAGTTGCCAATGACGACAGCGCCCAACGGGCGTACAACGTAAGACAGGCCAAAAGTGCCAAAGGTGATCAGCAGCGACACGGTCGAGCTGCTGGCAGGAAAGAACACTTCCGCAAGCGTTGCCGCGAAGAATCCATAGACGAGGAAGTCAAACCACTCGAGGATGTTGCCGATCGTCGCCGCTACAATCACGCTGGAGAGGCGCGGAGTTGCCATGCCCTGCGGGGCCGCATTCTCGGTCATCTGTTGTCTCCCGCTTCCGTCCTGGCGAGAATTCGGCGTCAGCCGGAAGGCGGGGTCAAGGGAGGGCCTTCCTCGCTCTGATGATTGATGTCCTCAGCCCACCTGTGTTTGTACAAGTGCGGCGGAGCTGGTTGTGCAGTTCGCGTTTACGTGCCGGAGCGCTCGGTCCCTACACATTGCTGACCGGCGGTGTGGTCTGGGGGCGGGCAGCGCCGGGCGACTGTCACGCGACCAGGACCGCGAACGAGACAGAACGAGAGCGAAGAGGGCAACAGGATGACCGAGTATGGCCCGCTGAAGCTGCATGTGCCGCAACCAGCGGTCCGCCCAGGCGGCACCCCTGATTTCGCCAGCGTGCGGATCCCGCGGGCGGGCTCGGTCATGCGCCCCGCGGTGGACGCTGATCCTGAAACCATGCGTGATCTCGCCTATTCCATCATCCGCGTGCTCAACCGTGATGCCGAGGCGGTTGGCCCCTGGGCAGGCCTCTTGAGCGATGAGGCGTCGCTGGCCGGCCTGCGCGACATGATGCTGCTGCGCGCCTTCGACGCGCGCATGCTGATGGCGCAGCGGCAGGGCAAGACGTCGTTCTACATGCAGCACATGGGTGAGGAAGCGGTGAGCTGCGCGTTCCGCAAGGCGCTGCTGCCGGGCGACATGAATTTTCCGACCTATCGCCAGGCGGGACTGCTGATCGCAGCCGGCCATTCACTGGTCGACATGATGTGCCAGATCTATTCGAACGAGCGCGACCCGCTGAAAGGCCGACAGCTTCCCGTGCTGTACTCCTCGAAGGAGGACGGGTTCTTCTCGGTCTCGGGCAACCTGGCGACGCAGTATATCCAGGCGGTCGGCTGGGCCATGGCATCGGCCATCAAGGGCGATACCAAAATTGCCGTGGCGTGGATCGGCGACGGTTCGACCGCCGAATCAGACTTTCACGCCGCACTGGTCTTCGCCTCCACCTACAAGGCGCCGGTCGTGCTCAACATCGTCAACAACCAGTGGGCTATTTCGACCTTCCAGGGCATCGCGCGGGGCGGCTCCGGCACGTTCGCCGCACGTGGCCTTGGCTTCGGTATCCCTGCGCTCCGCGTGGACGGCAACGACTACCTCGCGGTCCACGCCGTGGCTTGCTGGGCAGCCGAACGCGCGCGCCGCAATCTGGGCCCAACGCTCATCGAACACGTCACCTACCGTGTCGGTGCACATTCGACATCGGATGACCCCGCGGCCTATCGGCCCAAGACCGAATCTGATGCCTGGCCGCTCGGCGATCCGGTAATCCGACTGCGCAACCACCTGACGCGGCGCGGCGTCTGGTCGGAGGAACGCCATCGCCAAGCGGAGGCGGAAATCATGGACACCGTCATGGAGGCGCAACGTGAAGCGGAGAGCCACGGAACGCTGCACGCCGGGGGTCGCCCTTCCACGCGCGACATGTTCGAAGGCGTTTATGCGAAGATGCCGCCACATCTGCGCCGTCAGCGCCAGGCGGCAGGAGTTTGATCCATGCCGCGTAAGACCATGATCGAGGCGATCCGCGACGCCATGGACGTGATGATGGAGCGCGACGACGATGTCGTCGTGTTCGGTGAGGATGTCGGCTTTTTCGGCGGGGTGTTCCGCGCCACGCAAGGTTTGCAGGCGAAGTATGGCACGCGCCGCTGTTTCGATACGCCGATCAGCGAACTCGGCATCGTCGGTGCCGCCGTAGGGATGGGAGCGTACGGGCTGCGGCCTTGTGTCGAGATCCAGTTCGCCGACTACATGTATCCGGCCTACGACCAGATCGTCTCCGAGGCCGCTCGGCTGCGCTACCGGTCAAACGGGCAATTCACCTGCCCGCTGGTCGTGCGCATGCCCACGGGTGGCGGCATCTTCGGCGGGCAGACGCATAGCCAGAGCCCCGAGGCACTGTTCACTCATGTGTGCGGGCTCAAGACGGTGGTTCCCTCCAATCCGGCCGATGCCAAAGGATTGCTGATCGCGGCCATCGAGGACCCCGATCCGGTGATCTTTCTGGAGCCGAAGCGGCTGTACAACGGGCCGTTTGACGGCCACCACGATAGGCCGGTGACACCCTGGTCCAACCACGAACTCGGTGAAGTTCCCGACGGCCACTACGCCATCCCGCTGGGGGCCAGCGCGATCCGGCGCGAGGGCGCAGCGCTGACCATCCTGGCCTACGGCACGATGGTGCACGTTGCCATGACCGCTGCCGCGGAAACCGGTGTGGATGCCGAGATCATCGACCTCCGTACCCTGCTGCCGCTCGACCTGGATGCAATTCGCGCGTCGGTGCGCAAGACCGGTCGGTGCGTGATCGTGCATGAGGCAACGCTGACCTCAGGCTTCGGCGCAGAGCTGTCGGCGCTGGTGCAGGAGACGTGCTTTTACCATCTCGAAGCGCCAGTGGTGCGCGTCGCCGGCTGGGACACGCCGTACCCGCACGCGCAGGAATGGGATTACTTCCCGGCTCCGGGTCGTCTGGGCCGCGCGCTGCTCGAAACCATGGCGGCATGACATGGCGGAGCAGGTGATCAGGCTGCCCGACGTCGGCGAGGGAATCGCGGAAGCCGAACTCGTCGAGTGGCACGTCAAGGTTGGCGACCTGGTGCGTGCCGACACGACACTTGCCGCGGTGATGACCGACAAGGCGACAGTCGAAATTCCCTCGCCGGTGGATGGCGAGATCATCTGGCTCGGCGCCGAAATCGGCGAGAAGGTCGCCGTCGGGTCCGATCTGGTACGCCTCAAAGTTCCCGGCGAACGGGACGCTGTAAATGCAGCGCAGCCGCAACCGCGCCAGGTGATGGCAAGAGTCACCGAGCCGGAACCTGCGGCGCAGTCCCGCGCAACAGAAGGCGAAGACCGCGACACAACTCCTGCCATTGCCCCTAAACCCGCGCCGCATACGGCACGACCGGAGCCGCGGCCGACACCGCGAGCAATGGCGCGCGCGGGCGCGGCCAGGCCGCTGGCGTCCCCGGCCGTGCGGCGGCGCGCGCGAGACGCGGGTATCGATCTGCGCCAAGTACCGGGCACCGGACCCGCCGGACGCATTACCCACGAAGACCTCGACGCTTTTGCCGCACGCGACCCTCGTGCGGCGCGGTCGCCGATGCTGCAGCCCAAGAGCGCGGTCGAAGACGTCAAGGTGATCGGGCTGCGACGCAGGATCGCCGAGCAGATGGCGGTAGCGCACGCGCGCATCCCGCACATCACCTACGTCGAAGAGATCGATGTCACGGCACTGGAAGAGCTGCGGGACACGCTGAATCGGCGAAAGCGGAAGGAGCAGCCAAGGCTGACGCTGCTGCCGTTCCTGATGCGCGCGATGGTGTCGGCGGTTGCGAAGCAGCCACGGCTGAATGCGCAGTTCGACGACGAAGCGGGAGTGATTCACCAGCATGCAGGCGTTCATATCGGCATCGCGGCGCAGACCCCGGCCGGGCTGCTGGTACCGGTGGTGCGCCACGTCGAATCGCTCGATCTGTGGGACTGCGCCGCCGAGGTCGCGCGGCTTGCGGAAGCGGCACGCACCGGCTCCGCGACGCGCGAGGAACTGTCAGGGTCAACCATCACGGTCACGTCTTTGGGCGCGATGGGCGGCGTGGTCTCGACACCGATCATCAATCATCCCGAGGTGGCAATCGTGGGCGTGAACAAGATCATGATGCGTCCGGTGTGGAATGGTTCAGGCTTCATCCCGCGCAAGATGATGAACCTGTCCTCGAGCTTCGATCATCGCGTCATCGACGGCTGGGACGCGGCGACCTTCGTGCAGTCCATCAAGACGCTGCTGGAAACGCCGGCGCTGATCTTCGTGAACGATTGACGCCATGCGGGACATATCGTGCAAACTCCTGGTGATCGGTGCGGGACCCGGCGGCTATGTCTGTGCAATCAGGGCCGGACAACTCGGCATCGACACCGTGGTGGTCGAGGCAAACAGACTGGGCGGTACTTGTCTCAACATCGGCTGCATTCCGTCCAAGGCGTTGATCCACGCCGCCGATGAGTTTGCACGCGTCTCGCAGTTCGCATCCGGCGAACACTCTTTTGGCATCTCACTTGCCGCACCGCGCCTGAACCTTGCCAGGACGCTGCAATGGAAGGATGGCATCGTCGGTCGCCTGACCGGCGGGGTCTCCGCGTTGCTCAAGAAGGCCAACGTCAAGATCGTCGAAGGCTGGGCGCGGTTCCTCGATGGCAAGACGGTCGAGGTCGAAAACGAAATAGGCGTACAGGTGATCCACGCCGAACACGTGGTGATTGCCACGGGGTCAAATCCTGTCGAACTTCCGGCGCTGCCCTTCGGTGGTCCGGTGATCTCGTCGACCGAGGCGCTGTCGCTGAACACGGTGCCGAGCCGTCTTGTCGTGGTCGGTGCCGGTTATATCGGTTTGGAACTCGGAACCGCATTCGCCAAGCTGGGCACCGCGGTGACCGTGATCGAGGCGCTGCCGCGCATCCTGCCGCAATACGACGCGGAACTGACGCGCCCGGTCGGCGAGCGCCTGCGCGATCTTGGCATTACGGTGCTGACCGGTGCCAGGGCGAAGGAGCTTACGCGGGCGAAGGAAGGGCTTGTCGTCGAACGATCCGACGGTTCCTTGGTGACGATCGAGGCGGACCGGATCCTTGTCGCGGTCGGCCGCAGACCCGCAACCGAGGGCTGGGGCCTGGAAGAGATCGACCTCGACATGGACGGACCGTTTGTCGACGTCGACGACAGGTGCCGCACCTCGATGCGCGGCGTCTACGCAATCGGCGACGTCACCGGCGAACCGATGCTGGCGCACCGGGCATCGGCGCAGGGCGAGATGGTGGCCGAGATCGTGGCCGGCAAGCGGCGCGCCTGGGACCGAGTATGCATTCCCGCGATTTGCTTCACCGACCCGGAGATTGTCGTTGCGGGGCTGACGCCAGAGTCCGCCAAGGCTGCAAACATCGAGATCGTCACCGACGCATTCCCGTTTCGGGCAAACGGACGCGCGATGACACTCGCTTCCGAGGCTGGCTTCATCCGCATGGTCGCGCAGGCCGACAATCATCTGCTGCTCGGCGTTCAGGCCGTGGGAGCTGGAATTTCCGAACTGTCGGCGGTGTTCAGCCTTGCGATCGAGATGGGCGCGCGGCTCGAGGACGTTGCTGGTACAATCTTCGCCCATCCGACGCTGAGCGAGGGAATGCTGGAAGCGGCACTGAAGACGCTGGGCCAGCCTATCCACATCTGAACGTGCACTGTACGGCAGCGCCGCTTCGATGCACTGATTGACACTGTCAGCCCCCTGGCCAAACATTTCAGTAAGGCGCAGCCTGAGTAAGAAGCGCGATGGTCGCGGGAGGAAATCCTTTGAATTCCATCACAGCAAAACCGGCAATCTACGGTTTCGCGACGGCAGTGGCTGCCATCGGCCTGATGGTGACGATCGCACAGTACACGCCGGCCGCAGCGCAAAGCGCCAAGTATCATGAAGCCCCGGCACTGGCCGAGCAGGTGAAGGCGGGCAAGCTGCCCCCGGTCGAACAGCGACTGCCGGAACAGCCGCTGGTGGTGCCCGTGGTCGAGAAGGTCGGAGAGTATGGCGGCGTCTGGCGACGCGCGTTCCTGGGGCCGGCCGATGCCAACAACTATGTGCGCGTGGCCTATGACAGCCTGTTCCGTTTCTCTCCGGACGGTGCAGAAATCGAGCCGAAGATCGCCGTCGGAGCGAAGGCATCCGCCGACTACAAGACCTGGACGATCCTGTTGCGCAAGGGCGCGAAGTGGTCAGATGGCGTGCCGTTCAGCGCCGATGACATCGTCTTCTGGTACAAGAACGTCCTGCTGAACAAGGATCTGACGCCATCACTGCCGACCTGGATGCGCAACGCCGACGGTACCGCGGCAAAGGTGGAGAAGGTGGACGATACCACCGTGCAGTTCACCTACGACCGCCCCGCCACGCTGTTCCTTTCGGAGGTTGCCAACCAGGACGGGCCAGACCTGACCTACGCGATGTTCCTGCCGGCGCACTATTTGAAGAAATTCCATCCGGCCTATGTCTCAAAGGAGGAGCTCGATCGTCTGGTGCAGGCGTCGAGCTTCAAGTCCTGGACCGAGCTGTTCTTCTCCCGGGCTACGCCGGCGCAGAACCCGGAACGCCCGACAATGGCGGCGTGGATGCCGATAAGCCGGGTCAGCGACCCGGTGTTCACCATCCGACGCAATCCCTACTACATCGGCGTGGACAAGGATGGGAACCAACTGCCGTATATCGATGAAGTGCGGTTCACCTACTTCGCCGATCAGCAGGCACTGAACCTGGCGGCCATCGCCGGCGACGTCGACATGCAGGCGCGCCACATCCAGATGACCAACTACCCGGTGCTGAAAGAGCAGGAGCGCAACGGCAAGTACCGGGTGATCACCTGGCCGACCTTCGGTGGCTCGGATGCCGTGATCGCGCTCAATGCCACCTACACGGCCGATCCGGAGATCGGCAAGCTGATGGCGACCAAGGATTTTCGTATCGCGTTGTCGTATGCGATCAATCGCGATGAGATCAAGGAGTCGGTGTTTCTTGGTCTGGGCGAGGCGCGCCAGCCCGTGCCGGCGCCATCGCATCCCTACTTTCCAGGCAAGGAATGGGCCACGAAATACACCGAGTTCGACCGCGACCGAGCGAACAAGATGCTGGACGCGCTCGGACTGACGAAGCACGATCCGCAGGGCATACGGCTGATGGCCAACGGCAAGCCGGCAACGATCGAGATCAGCGTCGTGCCCGCATTCGGCGCCTGGCCGGACGTGGCGCAGCTTGTTGCCAAGGACTGGGAGGCGGTCGGGATCAAGACCATCGTGCAGATCCGCGAGCGGGCGCTGCATTTCAACATGCGCCCGGCGAACCAGCTGATGGCCGAAATATGGAACGAGGACACCACGGCATCCCCGTTCACCGGAGGATCCAAGTTTGATCCGCGCAACGGCCCATTGTCCCAATTGACGGTGGGACCGCTGTACTCACGCTGGATGGATACGAACGGCAAGGAGGGCGTCGAGCCTCCCGAGCCGCTCAAGCGGCTGATGCAGCTTGTCGACACGGCGCGAACCGTGGGGCACGACGGACAGGTACAGGCGGCCCAGGAGCTGTTCCGCATCTGGGCAGACAATGTCTATGAGATCGGCACCATCGGGCTGACGCCGATGGTCCAGGGCGTCGTGGTCATCAATACCAAGCTGCACAATGTTCCGATGACCTTGGGCAACGACTGGCCATTGCGCACCCCAGGCAATGCGCGCACCGAGCAGTTCTTCTTCTCCTCGAAGTGACCCGCTACATCGTTCAGCGGTTGTTGCT
>JBKPOG010000219.1:0-32021 GCA_046732975.1 Pseudomonadota bacterium | reverse complement strand
GCGGGCTTCGCCTACAAGCTGGCCTGGCTCGAACGGCTCGCCGAACGTGCGGACGAGCTGCTGGCGTCGGACACGCCATGCATCATGGCCGGCGACTTCAATGTCTGTCCCGGCGATGACGACTGGGCGCCCGGCACGCTGCCGCCGACGGATGCACTGGTCCGGCCTGAGAGCCGTGCCAGATTCCGCCGGCTGCTGTGGGACGGCATGACCGACGCAGTCCGCGCAGTGCATCCGCACGGACCAGTATACACCTTCTGGGACTATCAGGCAGGCGCGTGGCAGCGCGATCTCGGTTTGCGCATCGACCACGTCCTGCTGTCACCGATGCTCGCCGAGCGCCTGGTGGCGGCCGCGCCTGACCGCGAGGAGCGCGGCAAGCCGCAGCCGTCGGATCATGTGCCGGTGGTGGTGGAGCTGCACTGACCCCGGTTGTCCGACCTGGTCTCGCCATCAGCCCCAATGGGCGGGCACCCAAATGTAGCGGACGCCGTTCCACCTCCAGCGACCCGGGACGTAGTGGCCGCGCCGCGGCGGTCCACCAACATAATTGCCGCCGAGCCACACGTAGCGATAGCCATCCCAGTGCCAGTGGCCAGGCTCCCAATAGTAACCGGTGCGCGGTGGGGGAACCGCCTCGTAACGAGGTGGCGGCACAGGGCCATACGGTATCGGCGGTGGCGGCGGCTGCGCCATAGCTGTAGCTGTGCCAACGCCGAGACCCAGCAAGATTATGGCCCCCCCCGCACTTATCATCCGTCGCATGATGCAGGCTCCTGCAACTCAGATGTCAGCGTAACAATGGGTCTCGGATGCGGCGCCAGGATGGGTGACTGCACCGAGATGAGCTGGTCCCACCAGCTGCGCATATTTCCAAATTGCTCCGGCATTGTAGTCGGTCCGGCGCGGCTGCCACGCGCCGCGGCGTGCCGCCAACTCGGCATCGGACAACGCCGCGTCGATCGTGCCGTTCTCTGCGTCGATCACAATCCGGTCGCCGTTGCGCAGGAGCCCGATCGGGCCACCAACCGCCGCTTCCGGCCCGACATGGCCGATGCAGAAGCCACGCGTGGCACCGGAGAAGCGGCCATCGGTGATGAGCGCAACCTGTTCGCCCATCCCCTGGCCGTAAATGGCCGCCGTCGTGGACAGCATCTCCCGCATGCCCGGGCCGCCCTTCGGTCCCTCATAGCGAACAACGATCACGTCGCCCGCCTTGTAGGCGCGGTTCTGGATCGCGGCGAAGGCCTCCTCTTCCGAATCGAAGCAGAGTGCAGTGCCCTCGAAGCGAAGCTTGTGCATGCCGGCGACCTTCACGATCGCCCCGTCGGGAGCGAGGTTGCCCTTCAGGCCCACCACGCCACCTGTGGGCGAGATCGCCTTCGACACCGGGTAGATCACGTCCTGATCGGTGGGGAACACCACGTCTTTCAGGTTCTCCGCGATCGTTCTGCCGGTGACGGTCAGGCAGTCGCCGTGCAGCAGGCCGGCATCGAGCAACGACTTCAGTACCACCGGGATGCCGCCAACCTGGTGCACGTCGAGCGCGACGTATTTCCCGCCTGGCTTCAAATCAGCGATGTACGGCGTCCGCCGCATGATCTCCACCACGTCGTCCATGGTGAACCGGATGCCGGCTTCATGCGCGATCGCCGGCAGATGCAGGCCCGCATTGGTCGAGCCGCCGGTCGCCCCCACGATCACGGCGGCATTCTCCAGCGCCTTACGCGTGACGATGTCGCGTGGCCGCAGGCGACTATCGAGGAGTGCCATGACCGCCCGGCCTGATTCGACACCGAAGCGGTCACGCTCCTCATAGGGGGCAGGCGATCCAGCCGAGCCGGGAAGCGCCAGGCCCATGGCCTCGGACACCATCGCCATGGTGTTGGCGGTGAACTGCCCACCGCACGCTCCGGCGGAAGGACAGGCGACGCATTCCAGCTCGTGCAGTTCAGCGTCCGACATGGTGCCGGCAGCGTGCCGACCCACGGCCTCGAACACATCGACTACGGTGACGTCGCGGCCCTGGAATTTCCCCGGCAGGATCGAACCGCCATACATGAACACACTCGGCACGTTCAGCCGCAGCATCGCCATCATCATGCCGGGCAGTGACTTGTCGCAGCCGGCCAGCCCGACCAGGGCGTCGTAGCAATGCCCGCGTACCGTCAGCTCCACTGAGTCGGCGATCAGATCGCGCGACACCAGCGAGGACTTCATGCCCTGGTGGCCCATCGCGATGCCGTCGGTCACCGTGATGGTGGTGAATTCGCGCGGGGTGCCACCGGATTCCGACACGCCCTTCTTGACCGACTGTGCCTGACGCGAGAGTGCGATATTGCAGGGGGCGGCCTCATTCCAACAGGTGGCGACGCCGACAAAGGGCTGATCGATTTCCTCCTCGGTGAGGCCCATCGCATAGTAGTAGCTGCGATGCGGCGCGCGGCCGGGCCCGACCGTCACATGGCGTGACGGCATGCGCGACTTGTCCCAGCGGCGGGTCAGCATGGGTGTGGTCCTTGTCTCTGGTTGCGTACCGCGGGTTTATAGCGGAGGCAGGGCTGCGGGCGAATGGGCCGCACAGCCTCGCCACTTCGGGCGCCGCGCGCGGCTGTGAAGTGTCCGCCTAAGTCAGTAACTCGGCACTGTCGCAAAAGGCGTGAGTTGCAGCTCATGCGTCCAGCACGAACGATCCTGCGTGTGCAGATACCAGAATGCCTCGGCAATCTTCATCGGATTGATCAACAGCTCCGGTCGGTTCTGCGCCTTGGGCAAGGCCCGTGTTCCCGGTGAGTCAATGGTGCCGTCGATCACCACGTTGGCGACGTGTACACCGTGCTCAGAGTATTCCTCAGTCAGCACCTGTGCCAGCGTCCGCATCATCACCCTGGGATAATAGAGCGACTCACCCGTCATCCGTTTCTTGCCGCGCAGCGATTTGGAGTTATTGGAAAAGAAGAAGGATCCTGTACCCTTCTGCCGCATCGCCGGCAATACCTCCTTGGCGACCAGGAACGGTCCGCGACTGGCGATGTGATGGGCCGTGTCGAACATCTCCACGGGGATATATTCCAACAGCTCCTGCCCCGGTGGCAGGTCGCGGCCTTCAAGATAACCCGCGTTGTAAACCACTATCTCCGGTTCGCCTGCATCCCTGCGTATCGCGGCAAACGCCGCCGTAATCGACGCCTGCGATGACAGATCCAGCTCGACGGTCGTACATTCGCCGCGCTGTTCTCTGATGGCTGCCGCCAATCCCTCAGCATTTGCTTCGCTGCGTGTTGTGAGCACGACGAAACACCCTTCCTGGGCGAACTTCTGCGCAATGGCACCGCCAACGCCCCAGCGCGCGCCAACCGGTATGTGACTGTCGTCCAGCTCTCGTCCATGCGCCAACCGCGTGTTGCGACCATCCGATTGCCATTTGGACGTCGCACCAATAACCAGCGCCACCGGCTTGCCGTTCGTGTTCCGCATGCAATTCTCCCTTTCACGCTGACCGCTGCCAGCCCCACCAGGCGCACAGCGCCTCTCCCATCACCAGCCGTTTGTCGTTCTCGCTGAGCCACGGCAGTTCCTCGGTGAACATCGTCACGCATTGCCGCCAAGTGCACGGCATCTTGGAGATATCGGTTCCCCAGAACATCCGTTGCGGCCCAAACGCATCATAGATCCGTCGTAGATACGTCTGCATAATCGGAAATGGATACGCCTCTGCTGAATAGCCTGGCGCCCCGGTCGCCTTCACCGCAATATTTGGGTATTTCGACAGCGCCAGCAGCTGCGGCATGTGCGTCATCGCCGCATGATCCTTGAGGGTGGTCAGGCCGCCACGACCGCCCAGGTGATCAATCGTCAGACGCAGCCGCGGATGGCGTTCGGCGATATGCCCAATGTCCGCGAGCGAGTCGGTTGCCAGCATCGCGATTGGGACTTCGGCTTTTTCGGCCTCGACCCACAGCCAGTCGATCGTGCCGTCGGCGAGCCACCGCCGCGCCGGATCGTGCAGGAACGTGTAGCGCAAGCCGAGCATGCCCGCCTGCTGCCGCCAGCCGGCGATTCGCCCCGAAGAACTTGGCTGGTCGAGTGGCAACGAACCCATGATAGCAAAGCGACCCGGATAGTCGCGGACCGCCTTGAATGCCATCTCGTTCGAACCGGGGTCCCAGCCAGGTGGATGAATGACGGCGGCATCGACACCTCCCTCATCCATCAGCGGAATGGCTTCTTCGGGGGTGAAGTGCGTCACCTGCCAGTGCGAGAGGTTGCTCGGCAGGCCAGTTCCCCACAGATGGATCTGGGCATCGACAATCTGCATGATGCTCCTCCGGATGCAACGCTCGCTGCCTCGTCACAGAACAGCACGTTGCGCCGAGACAGGCGAGCCGGGCTTGACCTCGACGCTGCCCGCTCCATGCTTTCGCCATGACAGAACACCGCTTCCGCTCGCTCGACCGGTTGATCCGCCAGGCCAATCAGGCATCATCGCGAAAACCCGGGTCTGTCGAGATGCTGGCCCGGGTGATCCAACTGGTAACGTCGGACGGCGCCGACCCCTACCTGGTCCTCGGCGTACTGGTGGAAGGTGCAGTCCATACCTTGGCCGAGCACATCCCGCGCGAGCGCCAGGCCGATGCGACCGAGGAGCTCGGGCGGCTGTTGGTGGAACGGTTGAAGGCGCGTGGGCTGACCTGACAGGCCAGCCCTGCCGCGTCAGCTTACAACCCGCAGCGTCGGTCGAGTGCGCGCCACGAGGCGCCGGTACACCGCCAGGTAATCCTCCGCCATGCGCCGGGCCGTGAAACGCCGCTCGAAGCTATGTCGCACCGTCTTGCGCGACATAGCCGCTGCACGCGGCACTGCTGCGATCGCTTGCGCCATATCATCCACGATCAGCCCGTTGACCCCGTGCTCGATGATCTCCGGCACTGAGCCCCGGTTGAAGGCAATGACCGGCGTACCACACGCCATTGCCTCGATCATCACCAGACCAAACGGTTCCGGCCAGTCGATCGGCACGAGCAGCGCGATAGCGCCACTGAGGAAACCCGGTTTGTCGGCATCATTGATCTCGCCGACCATCTCGACGGTGCCGCCGTCGATCATTGGTCGGATCGTTTCCTGATAGTAGTCCTCGTCCACCCGATCCACCTTGGCGGCGATCTTCAGCCTGAAGCCGGCTTCTCGCGCCATCCGGATGGCGCGGTCTGGCCGCTTCTCCGGACAAATCCGCCCGAGAAAGGCAAGATAGCTTGGGGTCACCGGCTGAGGTGTCAGCAGGTCCGATGGTAACCCGTGCTGGACCGTGGCAACGAAATTGGCATTCGGCAGAGGAACCCGTTGCGCATCAGAGATGGAAATCAGCGGGACGTGCGGAAAACAGTCATAGATCGGCCGCAATTCCGGGAGATCGAGCCGCCCGTGCAACGTCGTGAGAAACGGTGTATCCTGTCGGCTCAGGAGAGAAAACGGCCAGTAGTCCAAATGGCAGTGCAGGATGTCGAACTCGTCTGCGCGGCGAAAGACCTGCTCCAGCAGCACCAGATGTGGTGCCATCGCGTCGCGCAGATCGCGGTCAAATCTTAGCGCACTGGGCCAAACGGCAGAGAGTTCGGCACTCGTCTTCGAATCACCACTTGCGAACAGCGTGACATCGTGCCCCATGTCGACCAACTGCTCAGTCAGAAATGACACCACCCGCTCTGTTCCGCCGTACAGCCGTGGCGGTACCGACTCAGTGAGCGGGGCAATCTGGGCTATGCGCATATGAGAGGCCTTCCCGATGATGTTCTTCGAGCACCGCCGATGTGTCGGTCAGTTCAGGCTTTTGTGCGGCAGCACTTTGCCGCCTTCACAGCTCACGGCGAAGTGATCGCAGAGTCGTAGGCTGACCGTCTCGTTGCACGTTGTGGTTAACGAGTAAGCACGCTGGTGCGAGGAGGAAATGTGGCGCGCCTCGTAATCGTGTCCAATCGCGTACCGTTACCATCCGAGAGAGGCCCACGAGCTGGCGGTCTCGCCGTGGCGCTGGCGGATGCATTGCGCCCTGGCAGCTTATGGGTTGGCTGGAGCGGCCGTCGCTCCTCTGCCAACGCGGATGTGCGGCTGCAGCGCTCGGAGGGAATCAGTTACGCAACGATTGACCTGAGTGAAGCCGAATATCGCGGGTTCTACGTATCCTTCGCGAACGGTGTGCTCTGGCCGTTGTTGCATTTCCGTCTCGGGCTTGTCGAATACCGCCGCGAGGACTACGAAGCCTACCGGGCAGTCAACCGCAAATACGCCGAAGCGGTTGCGGGATTACTGCGCCCCGATGACCTCGTATGGGTGCACGACTACCATCTGTTCCCGCTTGCCGAGGAACTACGGCGGCTAGGTGTGCGCAACCGTCTGGGTTTCTTCCTACACACCCCGTTTGTTCCTCCCACCTTGCTGCACGTTTTGCCCCGTGCGGCGGAACTGCTGCGGGCAATGTGTGCCTTCGACGTCATCGGCTTCCACACGCACTCGTATCAGCGAGCGTTCCTGGACTGCGTTCGGGAGATTCTCCCTGTCACCAGGATCCACGAAGACGGATTCATGCATGACGGTCGCCACGTTCGCGCCATCGTCGACCCTATCGGCATCGATGCGGACGGCTTCGCCGCGGCTGCGGTGCAGGCGGCAGACAGCCCAGAAACCGCACGATTAGCGGAGAGCCTGAGCGGGCGTGCCTTGGCGCTTGGTGTCGACAGGCTTGATTACTCCAAAGGACTGGTGAACCGATTCGAGGCATTCGGCCGGCTATTGGCAAAGTATCCAAAACACCGGCGGCAGGTCAGCTTCCTGCAGATCGCCGCGCGATCGCGCGAGGAGTCTGGCAGCTATCAGCGGCTACGGCGTGAACTGGACCGGCTCGTCGGGGACACCAACGGCCGATTTTCCGAGTTCGATTGGGTGCCGTTGCGCTACATGACCACGACGGTGCGGCGACAGGTGCTGGCTGGCTTCTTCCGTATTGCCCGCCTGGGTATCGTGACACCGCTGCGGGACGGCATGAATCTGGTCGCAAAGGAATACGTCGCCGCGCAGGATGCGACCGACCCGGGTGTGCTGATCCTGTCAAGCTTCGCTGGCGCCGCCGAGGATCTTACGGATGCGCTGATCGTCAACCCATACGATGCTGACGAGATCGCCGATGCCATGCACGAGGGCCTCGCAATGTCGCTCTCCGAGCGCGTCCGTCGCCACGCGGCGTTACGCGAGCGCGTCTGGGACACCACGGCCAGCAAGTACTGTGCAACCTTCCTCGCGCACCTGCAGAACGATGAAGCGCCGGTGCCGCGGCTCAGGCTACAGGTTGCCTCCTAGCAGCCGTAGAGGTCGCGGGCCGTTGCCTCGCTGATGTAGCCGTTGCGTACATCTCGTCGAACTTGTAGCGAGTCACGCTGGCGCGGATCCCCGTAGCCACCGGCGCCGGACAGCCGGAAACTGACGACGTCGCCGCGTCGAAGGCCGATTACCTGCTTCGATCCAAGGTCGGTCTCCATACCGTCGCGCAGCAGGACCGTGCGCGCCGGCGCCCCTGCTGCGCCGCCAAATAGCCCGTAGGGCTGAAATTTGTGCCGCTCCCCGAGCAGCGAAAGGGTCGCATCATCGCACAGCAGCTGGATGTCTTTGCGCAATCCGGCGCCGCCACGGAATTGTCCGGCACCGCCACTATCGGTGATCAGTTCCAGCCGGCGCACACGAACCGGGTTGTTGATTTCATGCACCTCGACCGGCACGTTCGCGCAGTTCATCACCGGCGACAGCGCCTCCGCACCATCCTTGTCGGCTCGGCCACCATAGCCGCCGAGTAACAGGTCATACATGATCCAGGCGCGTCCGTTGCGCGCATCGATGCCGCCGATATTGGGATTTCCCCAATGCGAAAACGCAGCCATCGCCCTCGACGGATCGGCCTGCGACAAGGCCCCGTTGATCACCTCGAAGATGCGCACCTGCACTGCAGCGCGACCACCACATGGTGCGGGCCAGGTCGCATTGAAGAAACAGCCCTCACGTGCGACCGCACGAATAACCCGCTCGATGCCGGCGTTGTTGGGAATGTCGATCCCGGCGAACACCCGGACGGCGAAGCTGGCGTAGGCACGCGTGTAGTTCATGTAGCAGTTGAGCGCTGCCGGCACCTGGTCGCTGGATCGAGAAAAGTCGACAATGGCCTCGCCGCTCCTCAGTGTCACATCGACGGCGACACGTATGGGTGGCGTGTCAGGGCCGTAGTCATCCAGGTGGTCTTCGAAGCTATAAACGCCCTCCGGCAGCCTGCCGATGAGTTCACGTGCTCGCTCTTCCGATCGTTCGATGATGACGTCGATCGCTTCCGCCATCGTGTCGAGGCCATAGGAAGCGAAAAGCTCGCGCAGCCGCTCGCTGCCGACGTGGTTGGCATTGCGCTGCGCCATGAGGTCACCGCGCATCTTTTCCGGCAGCCGGACATTTCCCAAGATGACGCGGAGCAGGTCGGGTTCGAATTCGCCGGCATGCACCAGCTTCACCGGCAAAACCCGAATGCCCTCTTGAAACGCCTCGGTCACGCCTTGCACCGCCTGCGAGCCGGGAGATAGACCGCCGACATCGACGTGATGCGCGGTGGTCACGACGTAGCCAATGATGCTGGCATCGGCGAACACAGGCGCGACGAGGAACATGTCCGGATAGTGGCCGCCGCCGAGGGCTGCGTCGTTGGTAGCGAGCATGTCACCAGGGGCCAGACGCTCGGGCGGCACGTAGGCCAGCACGTTCCGCACGGCGTATGGCATGGCGCCGAGATGACCCGGCGTGAAGTTGCCCTGGGCGATCAGGCGGCCAGAGGCGTCGAACAGGCCGGTGGAAAAATCCTGACCTTCGCGCACTGCCTCCGAAAACGCGGTGCGTCGAAGAGCGCTGCCCATCTCCTCGGTGATAGAGTTAAGACTTCCCCAGATGACGGTCAGGGTGATCGGATCGATGGTCAACGCGCGGCTCCGATATTGATGATCAGGTTCCCGTGCGACGTTGCGGTCACGCTATCGCCAGGCAGCACCAATGTCGTGCATTCGGGTTCCTCGATCAGCAAGGGGCCCTGGACGGGTACGCCGGACCCAATGTTGCCACGGTCGAGCACGGGCGTTTCAACCATACCACCGGCTTCCGGAAAGTAGGCGCGGCGGGTCGACCCGCTCCTTCCAGTCCTTTCCCGAGAAGGAAGGGCTAGCAAGGACGTTGGAGCCGCACCGATCGTGGCGACGACCGTCCAGTCCGTTACTTCAATCGGTGTCTCGCGATCGACATAGCCATACTCCTGCTGATAGCGGGCGAAAAACGCTTCCCGTATCGCCCCAACGTCGGTTATCTCGTCAGGCAGCTCGACGCGGATCTCGAACCCCTGCCCCACGTAGTGCATCGACGCTGCGCGCGAAAGCGCACTAACGTCATCCGGCATTTTTGCCTCCATCTCCACAAAAATCGCAGCTATGGTCTCGCGTGCGCCTTCCTCCAGTTGCAGCACGCGCGTCAGACTCGCATCCATCTTATGTTCGGCTGTGAGCAGACCGAGCGCCGATCCGACGCCAGCACCATATGGAACGATTACGTGTGGGATGCTCAGCGCTCGTGCCAACCGCGCGGCATGCAGCGGGCCTGCGCCACCGAACGCGACAAGCGCATACCGTCGTGGATCGCGCCCACGCTCGATCGACACGATCCGCATCGCGCGCTCCATGTTCGCATTCGCGACGGAATGAATGCCCCATGCCGCTTGATGCAGGGATAGACCAAGCGGTGCGGCAACATCGCGCAGCAACCCCTCGACTGCAGCTTCGGTATCCAGCCGCATGGCACCGCCGTTGAAATAATCCGGATTGAGATACCCGAGCACCAAATTGGCATCGGTGATCGTGGGGGTGGCACCACCACGGCCATAGCAGATGGGGCCGGGAGCGGCGCCCGCGCTGTCGGGACCAACTGAAATCATCCCCATCCGTGTGCGCGCCAGACTGCCGCCGCCTGCGCCGATCTCCAGCAGTTCGATAGCCGTGATGTTCAGCGGCAGTCCACTGCCGGGACGATAATTCACCGCATCAACTTCGAACGTCGGTGTCACCACCGGAACGCCAGCGTCGATGGCCCCTAGCTTCGTCGTGGTGCCTCCCATGTCGAAGCTCATCACATGCGAGAAATCCTCCACCGCCCCCACGCGCGCTGCCATCAACACGCCGGCAGCCGGGCCGGACTCGACGCACCGGATCGGCGCCTCGCGCGCTCGGCTGGCCGACATAAGACCGCCATTCGACTGCATCATCGCCAGCTCCGGGCGAATCCCGAGTTCGCTCAGCGCGGTCTGCAGCACCGCGATATAGCTGGCGATAATCGGCTTGACGTAGGCGTTGGCGACGGCGGTGTTGGTACGCTCGTATTCGCGGAACCTAGGCGATAGCTCGGCCGACAGCGTCACCGCGCGATCCGGCACCACTAGGGCAAGAATTTCCGCCATCTGCCGTTCGTGCGTCGGATTGGCATATGCGTGCAGAAAGGCCACGGCGACGGATCGATAATCCTCTTCACGCAGCCGCATCGCCACTTCGCGTGCATTCTTGGCATCGAATGGCGTGATCACCGATCCATCAGGCGCTATACGCTCCATCACTTCAAAAATGTCGGCACGCTCAATCAGAGGAACCGGCTTGTCGATGTGCAAGTTGTTGGTGTCATGCCGCTTCTGCCGACCGATGATCAACACGTCGCGGAACCCCGACGTGGTGATCAGCGCAGTGCGGCTGCCCTTACGCTCGAGGATTGCATTCGTGGCAATCGTGGTCGCGTGCAGAACGCCGGCAATGGCCGAAGGGGCGAATGCACCGGTGCCGATCTGCTTGGACAGAGTGTCGATCACTGCAGTGGCCGGGGCATCAGCGCTCGTCAGCACCTTCCACACGGCAAGCTGACCCGTGTCGGTATCGGACAGGGCAAAGTCGGTGAAGGTACCGCCGATGTCGAAGGCAAGCTGTAACATTCCGTCACGGTTCCTTCACACGGTCGTGATAGTCAATGCCTAGGGTACGCCATGTTTCTCTGCTGCACTGACCATGAAAGGAGACACCATGCCGCCTTCTACCGTACTGATTGCAGGTGCACTTGGGATAACATTGGCGCTATCTGCCTGCACAAACCCTTATGATCCGGGCCAACGAGCGGTTGGCGGCGGTCTCCTTGGCGCCGGCACCGGGGCTGCCATCGGCGGCCTTGCGGGCGGCGGACGCGGCGCTGCGACGGGCGCGCTGATCGGTGGGGCAGTCGGCGCCGTGGGCGGGGCAGTAACCACGCCACAACCGCCCCCACCTGCCTACTATGCGCCCCCGCCCCGCTCCTATTATGCGCCTCCGCCACCGCCTCCTCCGCCGGGCTACTACACTTACTAGGCGTCGGCGAATACGCCGACCGGTGAACCGAGCACTGGCGCAGCAGTACGAAACAGGCCTCCCATCGTCGGATGCTGTTGCAGCACTTCGTCGGAGCGGCCTTCACGCAACGACGTCACGTAGAGATGCTGCTGGACAAAACATGGCATGGTGGGACCCGGCACCGGAAACTGCAGCTTGCTCAACAGTGCACCGGTGGGCGAGAAGCGGTTGACGCACGCGGCGGAAGGACCCGCCGACCAGTAATTCCCTTCAACATCGACGGCGGCGCCGTCGGGTCGGCCTTCCTCGTTCGACAGCGTCGCCAGAACGCGGTGGTTGGCGAGAACCCCCGTGCTGGGGTCAAAGTCCCACGCCTCGATGATGCCGGCTGTCGAATCTGAATGGTACATGGTCCCCCCGTCAGGCGACCACGCTAACCCGTTCGACACCGCATAGCCGTCGGACTTCCGTTCGACGCGGCCTTGAGGCGTGACCCGATACAGCGCGGCGGTCTTCTGGCGCGGCGTGTTTTCATCCATGCTGCCTACCCAAAAGCATCCATCCGGGCCGACCTTGCCGTCGTTGAACCTATTGGTAGACGGTTCATTGACCGGTTCGGTCAGATCCTCGATCTGCTTGGTGCGCGGATCGAACAGCACGACCCGATGGCGCAACGCAACGACGAGCCGGCCGGACCGACAGAGGCCGAAGCTGGCGACCACTTCTGGAAAATCCCAATGGCTGCGAGCGGCGTCATCGATCGACAGCACGTTGATGCGCTTACCGGGGATGTCGCAGAACAGCAGCCGTCGCGTGGATGCATCCCACACCGGCGACTCACCGACACCACATCGAGAGTCCCAAACGAGTTCGAATTCGCTCATTCTCAGCTCCGCCTGATGTTCCAGAACACCGGACTGCCTTGCAGCATGCCGGTCAGGTTCGCCTGGTATGCGGTCGGAATGAAGTATTGCCCCAGCGGGATGTACGGAACATCCTCGAACGCCTGCAACTGCAGTTGCTCCGCCAGCGCCTTCTGCGCGCCAATGTCGGGGGCGCGGAACCAAGCCTCGCGCAACTCCTCTATCCTTGGGCTGGTCGGCCAGCCCACGGTGGCCGCTTTGCCGTTTCCGCGCAGGAAGACATGGCCGGCGGGGTTGATCATGTCGAGCCCACTCCATCCGGTATGGAAAATGCTCCAGCCGCCCTGCTCTACCGCATCCATCTTGGCGCGACGCTGCACCAGCGTCGCCCAGTCCATCGCCTGCAGCTCAATGTTGGCGCCGATCTTGCGCAGCCACTCGCCGGTAATTTCCGCCGCCGCCTTTGACCACGGTATGTCGGACGGCATCAACACGACAATTTTTTCCCCGCCATAGCCGGCAGCTTCCAGGTCATGCCTGACCTTGGCGAGGTCACGCTTGGTGGTGAGCACCTGCATTCCGACGTCACTGGCAAGTGGAGTATCAGGGCAGAAGATCCCGACCTTGTCGCGCCACAATGTCTCATCGGTGCCGACAGCACCAATCATGTAATCGGCCTGCTCAATAGCGCCCAGCATCGCTCTGCGGATCGCCGGACTATTGAACGGCGGGATGAGATGGTTGAAACGCAGCGTCGCAATTGTCCCGGTCGGATTGACCGTCTCGACCTTCAGCCGCTGCTGCTTCTTTAACAGGGGCAACAGATCGGCATTTGGCGTCAGCCACCAGTCGATCTCGCCGTTCTGCATTGCCGCGGCGACAGTGCCTGCATCGGGCATGATGCGCCACTCGATGCGTTCGATGTGCGCGATCTTCGGGCCAGCGGTACCGTCCGGCGTGCCGCTGGTCCGCGGCACATATTTCTCGTTTCTCTCATACACCACGCGTGAGCCTGGTACGCGTTCATCGGACTTGTAGCGATACGGTCCGCTGCCGACCATCTCGCTGACCTGCTTGTAGGGATCCGTGCTGGCGAGACGTTCCGGCATGATCGGGCACATGCTGGGCGGCGTCTTGGCAAGCGCATCGGGCAACAGCGCGAACGGGTATTTCAGGCGGAACCGGATGGTTCTGTCGTCGGGTGCACTGATTTCATCAGTCGCCCCGAGCAGCGCCTGACCGAACCCATCGCGCGCGCCCCAACGTCTGATCGAAGCGACACAGTCGCGCGCCAAAACCTTTGTGCCATCGTGGAAAATCAGGTCCGGGCGCAGCGTGATACGCCAAGCCTTGCCACCGTCCTCGGCGATAGCGCCCTCCGCCATTTGCGGCTGCGGCCGGTACCGGCTGTCCAACCCGAACAGCGTATCGAACACGAGGAAGCCGTGGTCACGGGTCTGGTACGTCGTGGTCCAGATCGGATCCAGGACGGCGAGATCGGCCTGGGGGACGAAGGTTAGAACATTCGAACCTTCGCCGCGGGCGATCGCTGGCGCGGCAAGGACGCTAACGGCGGAGGTGAGAAACGAGCGGCGGCGCATAGGTGCTCCAGGACGTTCTACGCGGCAGAATTGCACTGAGATTGCGCGTCGTCCAATCCGATGCGTCGAGCGCCCGTGATACAGATCAGCGGAGTTGCTACCCTACGGCGAGAGCCAACCCTTACACTTGATCGTAGTCAATCACCACGCGTTCCGTCATCGGTCGTGACTGGCAGGTCAACACATATCCAGCCTGCAATTCCCAAGGCTCCAGCGAGTAGTTGACCGCCATCTCCACCCTGCCCTCCACCAGCCGCGCGCGGCAGGTGCAGCACATTCCGCCCTTGCAGGAATAAGGCAGGCTGTGCCCGGCACGGATCGCCGCATCGATGATCGCCTCACCATCCGCGACCGGGAACTCGAACCGAGCGCCCTCGCTGATCACTGACGCAATCGCCTTCGCTGGTGCACTGGGCGGAATTGCCACCGGGCGCGGCCGTCCGCCAACGCCAGGGGTGAAGCGCTCGATATGCACCCGCTCGCGCGGCAGGCCGAGTTCAATCAGCGCCGTCCCCAGTCCCTCGATCATCAGTTGCGGCCCGCAGATGAACGCATGATCGACGCTCGAAACTGGCACCACCGCTCGCATCAATACGCCGATCTTCTCGACGTCGAGGTGGCCGTTTAACATCGGGATATCCTGTTGCTCGCGCGACAACACGTGGAACACCGCGAGCCGCGCAAGATAGCGATCCTTCAAGTCCGCCAGCTGTTCGCGCAAGACGATGTCGGCTGTCGTGCGATTGCCATAGAACAGAAAGAAACGCCCGGTCTCGCGCCGTAGTACGGTCCTCAGGATGGCCATGATGGGCGTAATGCCTGATCCAGCTGCAAACGCGACCAGCGTGCGCGACGACCCCGGTTCGATCGGCACACCGAACCGTCCATCGGGTGTCATCACATCCAGGCTGTCTCCAGCATGCAATCGCTCGCTGACCCAGCCGGAGAAAGCACCGCCAGCGAGCCGCTTGATGACGACACGCAATTCGCTGTCGTCCAGGCCCGAGCAGATCGAATAGGACCGCCGCACCTCTTCGCCATCGATCGTTGTGCGCAATGTCAGGTATTGGCCTGGCTCATAGCGGTAGTCATCGCGCAGTGACGCGGGCACGAGAAAGGCGAGCGAAACCGCATCAGGCGTCTCCTGCCGGATCTCGCTGACCGTCAATCGGTGAAAGCGCGGCGCCATGTCGGGTGTCTTGCGCGTTCAGCCGGCCAGGCACAAGTCTGTCGCATGCGACAGGCGCTCCATCGACTGACGGTTGGCACCAATGGACAGGGGCTGGTCGATGTCACCGACAGGGTATCGTGTTGGGTCGAAGCACAGGCCATCCAGACCGGACTGCTGACGATTTGGTGTCGCCACACCTCAGCTTCGCTGTTGGTGCAGGAGAACGCTGATCCGGATGTGCGCGCTGATCTCGAGGCGTTCTTCCGCCGTTTGGTGCCGGAGCACGCCGGCTATCGACATGAGGACGAAGGGCCCGACGACATGCCAGCCCATATCAAGTCGGCACTGACCCAGACGCAGCTGACGATCCCGGTTGACAACAGCAAGCCCGTGCTCGGCACCTGGCAGGCCATTTACCTGTTCGAGCACCGCGCCCCACGACATCGCCGCGAACTGGTGCTGCATCTGATCGGCGAGTGACGCGCACTCACACAGTCGTCGCACTGCGAGCCAGACCATCGAACAGGTCCAGCATCCGCTCACGCCATGCGGTGACCGGATCGTCGGCCGCCAACAGCTCGAACCTGCTGGCGCAGCGCGGCCACTGCAGCGTGCCGAAGACGATGTAGTCCGCATAGGTCGGTGCGGCGCCCCCAAGCCAAATCTGCCTGCCCAGCACGAGGCGGACCGGCAGAAGCGAGGCGCGGAATTCTGCCACCCGTGTCTCGCGGTCCGCCTGCATGTCCTCCAGCGTCGTGCCGAACCGCGCCTCGCGGCTTTCGCGGAAGTATGGCTGATCCTGCGGCGCCACCACGTCCAGCAGGTCGCGCAGGATCAGCCGCGCGATTGCGCCCACCATGATGCCATCGGCCCACGCATTGATGAATCGCGCATGTGCCCGCCCTGTCTCGCCACCGAATATGCTAGGGCGGTCGGGGTAACTCGCCTCCAGGTACTCAGCGATGGCCCAACTGTCGGATACGACCCGGTCGCCATCGCGGATCACCGGCACGCGTCCCTGTCCGGAGAAAGCCAAAGCGGCCTTCTCTGTGAACCGCCACGGAATCGTTTCAACCACCAGGCATTTGTGTGCCAGAGCCATTCTGGTTCGCCAGCAGTATGGGCTGAACCGGAGCGCCGGGTCCGCCCCGGCCAGATCATGCATAATGATCGCCATGTGCCGCTCCCCTTGTTGCCGGTGTCGTGATACACATCAGTTCGCAGGGAGAGAAATGTTGCGGACTAGGCTTTCCTCGGCCACCCGGGTCAGTTCACCACAGCAATGGTGGGGCGCGCCATGAACATCCTCGCGCCGCCCAAGGCGCGCCTTGGTATCGAGATCGTACACGACCTGGTCTGTCCTTGGTGCTTTCTTGGCGTCCGTCGGCTTATGCGGACGCTGCGACGCCGGCCCGATCTGCTGTTCGACCTGACCTGGCGGCCGTTCCTGCTCAACCCCGACATGCCTCGAGGCGGCATGTCCCGCCCGGATTACGTAATCCGCAAATTCGGCGGCGAGGATCGTGCCCGGCGCCTTTATTCATCGATTACCGAAATCGGTCGCGCCGAGGGCATCCTGTTTCGTTTCGACCGCATCCGCCGCACGCCCTCCAGCGTCGATGCGCATCGTCTGGTGCGGTTTGCGGCGCGTTTCGGCCAAGCCGATGCGATGGTGGACGCGCTGTTCTCGGCGCATTTCACCGACGGTCTCGATATAGGCGATCCAGCACTACTGACGGCGATTGCCACGGCCTGTGGGCTGGATGCGGGCAAGGCGCGTCGCTTCCTGGCGAGTCCGGACGAGATCGACGGGGTGCACGCCGACAACCTGCGAGCGCATCGGCTCGGCATCAATGGCGTACCGTGCTTTGTCATCGCGGGCCGTCACGCCATCGCCGGCGCGCAGGAGCCCGAGGTGATTGAGCGCCTGCTCGACGTTGCGGCAGTCGAAGCCGCAGAACTGTGAGCGCTTTACGCTGCCTTCGCCTGACCTGCGATCCGCTCTAGATTTGCCAGTGTGTCACGAGCGAAGCTCAGGCGTGTCGCGACGTCCATCTCGCGCGAGATTGCCAGTTTGTGGTCCGGCCGCAGCCGGACCAATCCGCCCTTTGAGGCAAGCCAAGCCACCAGCCCCGCCGGATTGGAAAACGCATTGCCACGGAAGCTGAGCAACATGCCCTTTGGTCCCGCTTCCAGCTTCTCCACGCCGGCGTCGCGGCAGGCACGCTTCAACGCCACCACCTGAAGCAGGTTCTCCACCTCCTGCGGCAGCGGACCGAACCGATCCACCAATTCTGCCGCCATCGCTTCGGTCTCGGCATCCGATGCCAGCGCACCGATGCGGCGATAGAGGCCAAGCCTTACCGGTAGATCACGCACATAGTCCTCAGGAATTAGCACCGGCAGACCCAACGAAATGTTGGGTGTCCAATCGCGTTCGTGGCCACCGCGCCTGCCCTCGCCGGCGCGCAGATCGGCGACCGCGTCTTCCAGCATCTGCTGGTACAGTTCGATGCCGACTTCGCGGATGTGTCCCGACTGTTCATCACCTAACAGGTTGCCGGCACCGCGGATATCCAGATCGTGGCTCGCCAGAGTGAAGCCAGCACCCAACGCATCTAGAGTCTGCATCACCGTCAATCGTTTTTCGGCGGCGACGGATAGACGCATGTTCGGCGGCCAGGTGAGATAAGCATAGCCACGCTGCTTGCCGCGCCCCACGCGACCACGGAGCTGATACAACTGGCCAAGCCCGAACATGTCGGCGCGATGGATGACCAACGTGTTCACCGCCGGCATGTCCAGCCCGCTTTCAACAATGTTGGTGGACAGCAAAATGTCATAGCGCCCATCGCCGAATTCGGTCATGACCCGCTCAAGTTCCGTCGGCGGCAGCCGACCGTGCGCCTGCGCCATGCGTGCCTCCGGCACGATCTCCGATAGTCGTTCGGCAATACGCGGCAGGTCCTCGATGCGAGGCACCACGCAGAAGACCTGGCCGCCACGGAAGCGCTCGCGCTGAATCGCTTCGCGCACCACCACCGCGTCGAACGGCATAATGAAAGTGCGTACCGCCAACCGATCGACCGGCGGCGTGCTGATCAGGCTCATCTCCCGCACGCCGGTCAACGCGAGCTGCAAGGTGCGCGGGATCGGTGTCGCGGTCAGTGTCAGGACGTGCACGTCGGCCTTAAGCTGCTTCAGCCGCTCCTTGTGCGCCACACCAAAATGCTGCTCTTCGTCGACCACCAACAGCGCGAGATCGGCGAACTCGATCGACTTCGACAGCAGCGCGTGCGTGCCGATCACGATGTTAACTGTGCCGTTCTTAATGCCGCGGCGTACTTCGGTTGCCTCCTTCGCGCCCACCATGCGCGAGAGCTGCGAAATCTTCACCGGCAGCCCAGCAAAACGCTCCACGAATGTGCGATAGTGCTGACGCGCCAGCAGCGTTGTCGGAACTACCACGGCTACCTGCGCCCCCGACATCGCCGCAACGAACGATGCCCGAAGCGCAACCTCGGTTTTGCCGAAACCCACATCGCCGCAGATCAGCCGATCCATCGGCCGCCCGCTCGCCAGATCCTCCAGCACATCGGCGATCGCGCGCGACTGATCGTCGGTCTCCGCGAAGGGGAACCGGGCGCAGAACTCGTCCCACGCGCCCTCTCCAGGCGCCATGGTCGGCGCGTCGTGCAGCTTGCGCGCTGCGGCAAGGCGGATGAGCTGGTCCGCCATGTCGCGGATGCGCTGCTTCATACGCGCCTTGCGCGACTGCCAGCCGACCCCGCCCAGCTTGTCCAGCGCAACGCCCTGGCCCTCGGAGCCAAAGCGCGACAGCACCTCGATGTTCTCCACCGGCAGATAGAGTTTTTCCGCGCCGTCGTAGATCAGCCGGAGGCAGTCATGTGGCGCGCCAGTGACGGTCAGCGTTTCCAACCCATCGTAGCGGCCGATGCCATATTCCTGATGCACGACCAGATCACCCTCGGCGATCTCGGTTGCTTCCGCGATGAACTGATCGGCGCGTTTGCGCCGGCGCGGCGGGCGACTGATGCGTTCGCCCAGCAGGTCCTGCTCGCCAACCAGCGCCAGCCCATCGGCGATGAAGCCACGCTCGACACCCAGTGTGACCAGCGACACCAAGCCCGGTTGCCTGCGCCGCACCGCAGCCCAGTCGTCCTGCGGTGCCGGGTCCTTGAAGCCGTGCTCGCGCAACAGGTTGGCCAGCCGTTCGCGCGATCCGCGGGTCCAGGCGGCAACGACGATCCGGCGATGCTCACCACCCCACCGCTCGGCCTGGGCGCGCAGTTGGTCGAACACGTTGGTCCCAGGACCGCCGCCACTCTGAAAGAACACGGGGCCGGGACGGCCCCCACCGTCAATGCCGACTCCACCATCCGGCCGCGCAAACGGGGAGAATACGAATAGCGGCCCCCCAGACAGCATGGCGTCCCAACCATCCCGGTCCAGATACAGTTGCTCGGGCGGCAACGGCCGATAGGGCACTTCCCCGTCCCGTGGCAGCATGCGGCGCGCCGCGTAGTGATCGGCGATCATCTCCAGCCGCGCCGCCAGCACCTCGTCTGCCTGATGATCCAGACTGACCGATGCCCCTGGCACGTAATCGAGCAGCGTGTCCATCTGATCATGGAACAATGGCACCCAGTGCTCCATGCCGGGATGCCGGCGCCCATCCGAGATGGACAGGTAGATCGGGTCCTCCGCCGCAGGCTGACCGAACGATTCGCGCCAGCCTGAGCGGAAACGCGAAATCGCCCCCTGATCGAGCGGCACTTCTGAGACCGGCCGCAGCGTCAGCCGCTGGCGGCGATCGGCGCTGCGCTGCGTGGTCGGGTCGAAGATGCGGATCGATTCGATCGTGTCGCCGAACAGGTCAAGGCGCACCGGGTCGGCTTCACCCGCCGGGAAGACGTCGATGATGCCGCCGCGCATTGCGTACTCGCCCGGCTCCATCACAGTGCCGGCTCGGCCATAGCCGTTGGCCTCGAGAAATTGGGCCAGTTTCTCCGGATGCACGGTGCCATTGGTGCGCAGTTCCATGCTGGCACCGGTGAACGCTGTGCGTGGCGGCACCCGCTGCACGAGGGCGTTCACCGTGGTCAGCACGATGCGCGGTCTGGTGGGCTTCTCCAGCAATCGGGTCAGCGAGGCGATGCGCTCGGACACCAACGCCGGATTCGGCGATACGCGATCGTATGGCAGACAGTCCCAGGCGGGGAACCGCAACACCTCCGCTTCCGGCGCCACAAACGCCAGCGCTTCGGCCAAGCGTGCCATACGCGCGTCGTCGCGCGTCACGTGCAAGATCGGGCCAGCAAACTCGCCCCGCCGCCGCGCGAGGAGAAATGCGTCCCAGCCCTCCGGCGCGCCAAAAACAGGGGTGACGGTCACCGCCCCCATCCTCCCCCTCCCCTTGCGGGAGGGGGGCCCTGCCCCGTCTCATCACAGACCCGCCGCAGCATCTCCGGCGCCTCGTCCGGCAGCGGGATGCGGCCGGTCAACCAATCGGCCAATTCATTGTCAGGCACCTCAAGCAGCGCCTCCACGGCGGCAAGCTCCAATTCGTCCAATGTCCCAATGTGTCGCCGGACAAACCCGCCAAACAGGAGGTCGTTCTCCTGCGTCCCTCGATGGGTGGCGCGATACAACAGCCGCCGGCGCCTCGTATCCAGCGAGGCTGATTCTGGTTCGCTCATGGGCGCAGTGTCATATAGCCGCGCGATAACCGCATGTCAGCCCGTGGATCATGATCCCCTCACGCCACTGTTCTCGCCGCTGACCACGCTGAAAGGCGTCGGACCGGCGGTCAGCACGCTGATTGCCAAGGCTGCGGGTGGCGAGCGGCTGATCGACGTCCTGTTTCACCTACCCGAGTCTTATGTCGACCGGCGCCAGCAACCGACCATTGCCGCTTCGCGTCCGGGGCAGATCGTTACGTGGTCGGTGGAGGTGGTGCGCATCGAGCCGCCAGCGAATGACCGCCAGCCCTGGCGGGTCGTGGTGAAGGATGTCACCGGCAGCGCCGAACTGGTCTTCTTCAAATTCAACCGGCAGCGGCAGATGTCAGTGGGCTCACGGCTACTGGTGTCCGGGAAAATCGACCTGTTTAGCGGCCGCCGCACCATCTCGCATCCAGAACACGTGGTGCCGGCGGATCGGCCCGACCTGCTGCCGACCATCGAGCCGATCTGGCCGCTGACTGGCGGCCTCTGGCCGCGCCAGTTGGCAAGCGCGATAGCGCAGTCACTGGCCCGGCTGCCATCATTGCCTGAATGGCACGATCCGGCACTGTTACGGCGCGAAAAATGGCCTGGATTTGTCGACGCACTCCACGCGATTCAGGCTCCATCGGCTATGCCGACAAAAGCGAGCCGAACTCGGCTCGCATACGACGAGCTGCTGGCTGACCAGGTCGCGCTTGCGCTGATACGGGGACGGCTGCGCGCCAGGCCTGGGCATAGTCTCACCGGCGACGGCAGCATGCGAGGCAAGGCGCTGCGGCGCTTCGGCTACACGCTCACCCGATCTCAGCAGCAGGCGCTGGCGGAAATCGACGCCGATCTCGCGTCCGACCGCCGCATGCTCCGCCTGCTGCAGGGCGATGTCGGGTCTGGAAAGACGCTGGTCGCAACGTTGGCCATGCTGTGTGCGGTGGAGGCAGGCAAACAGGCGGCGCTGATGGCACCCACCGAAGTGCTGGCGAAGCAGCATCACCGCACACTGTCGCGCCTGTCGTCCGCGCCGGTGGCGTTGCTGACGGGCGGCGTGAAGGGCCGCGCCCGTGCGCAGCTGTTGCGCGGGCTGAAGGACGGATCGGTGCCGCTGGTCGTCGGCACCCACGCGCTGTTTCAGGAAAGCGTCGAATACCATGACCTGGCGCTGGCGGTGATCGACGAGCAGCATCGCTTCGGCGTCGATCAGCGGCTGTTGCTGGGCGGTAAGGGCGAGCTGACCGACGTGTTGGTCATGACCGCGACGCCGATCCCGCGCACCCTGCTGCTGACGCAGTGGGGCGAGATGGATGTATCCCGCCTGACCGAGAAGCCACCCGGCCGGCAGGCCGTGCGCACATCGCTGCATTCGCTCGGAACGCTGCCCGATCTGATCGATGCGGTGGCGCGCAAGCTGGACGAGGGCGCGCAGGCCTACTGGATCTGCCCGCTGGTGGCGGAGAGCGAGGCGGTCGATCTGGCGGCGGCCGAGGCCCGCTTCGCCGTGTTGCGCGAACGCTTCGGCGATGTGGTGGGGTTGGCACATGGCCGGCAAGACGCTGCGGTGCGCGACGCGACCCTGGCCGCGTTCGAGCGCGGCGAGTGCCGGCTGCTGGTGGCAACCACGGTCGTGGAGGTGGGCGTCGATGTGCCTGCCGCGACGGTGATGGTGATCGAGCACGCTGAGCGCTTTGGCTTGGCGCAATTGCACCAGCTGCGTGGCCGCGTCGGGCGGGGTTCGGCGGCGAGCTTCTGCCTGCTGCTGCATGAGGATTGGGTGAACGAGGCGGCCAAGCGCCGGCTGACCCTGCTGCGGGATACGGACGACGGGTTCGTCATCGCGGACGAGGACTTTCGGTTGCGCGGCGGGGGCGATGTCCTGGGAACGAAGCAGTCGGGTTTACCCGGCTTCCGGCTGGCTGACCCTATCGAGCACGAGCCGCTGCTGCATATGGCGAACCGTGACGCCGCAGTGCTGCTGGGCAAGGACCCAAAGCTGGTGAGCGAACGCGGGCGCGCCGTGCGCGTGCTGCTGCGGCTGTTCGAAAAGGCTGCCGCGATGCGGACGCTGGCAGCGGGGTAATGCCCCGTCAGGCCGCAGGTTCTGACATGGAGAACGCCGGAAGGACGGGAGGGTCAGCGCCTCCGAGCAGACGAACTCCCGCTGCCAGAGCGGTTTCGACCGACAGGTCCTGCATCGATTCGCTGCGCGACAACACTGCCGCCGCGCGCGGCCCGGCCGGGGCGTATTCGGCAGCGGGCGTTGGGCCGAACAAGCCAAGCGTCGGGGCGCCGGCCGATGCAGCCAGGTGCATCAGGCCAGAGTCGTTGCCGACGAACAGAGCGCAGCGGGCGAGGCAGGCGGCGACCTCGGGTAGGCTGAGGCGTCCAACCAGGTCGATGGCCTCGGGCAGCGCGGCCAACAAGGGGGCGGCCATGGCGCGCTCCGCGTTGCCGGGGCCGGCGAATACGACCGGGCGTGCTCCTGGCAGTGGCCCGCGGGCCAGCGCCTGGAACAGGGCGGCGAAGCGGGCGGGCGGCCAGGTCTTGGGTTCCCAGTTGGCGCTGGGTCCGAGGCCGATGAGCGGCCGATGGGACGGCAACAGGGCGGCGGCACGCGAGCGGTCCTCGGGTGCGGTCCAGGCAACCGGCAGCGGCGGCGGATCGAGGCCGAGGACTGCAGCGAGCTGGGCGATTTTGTGGCCCGGCCGGCGCCGCATCACGGCCCGACGCCGCGTCGGCACCATCCAGGCGATCGTCGAGCCGCGGATATCCACCACCAGGTCCCAGCGCGTGAAGGCAACGGCGGCCCAGAACGGCGGCCAGTGCAGCCGGTAGGGAAGCTTGTCCAGCACGATGGTGCGCTCGCGGTTGGGCATGCGGGCGAACACATCCTCGGCCACCGGCCCACAGGCGATGGTGAAGCGCGCATCCGGGTGCGCCTGGATCAGATAATCCAGCAGCCCGGTCGATAGCACGGCGTCGCCCAGCCGGTTGGAGGTGACGAACAGGATCCGCATCGGGCTGGCATTAGCAGGCAGCGGGCCATTGCGCGAGCCGCGCGGGTCTGGGCTAACTGCCGACAGGATGGGAACGGAGACCCTGGATCATGGCCGAAGCAAAGCTCGCCCCTAACCTGCCCGGGTGGATGGTGGAGCACGCGAACCGCTACCTCTCGAGCGGTGGCACGGAAGGGCACCTGTACAAGATGACGCAGCCGGGACGGCCGGAGATGACAGTGCCGTCGCTGCTGCTGACCACGACGGGGCGCAAGTCCGGGGAAAAGTTCATCTTCCCGCTGTTCTATGGCGAGACCGGGAATAGCTATCTCGTCATCGCCTCGAAAGGCGGCGCGCCCGAGCACCCTGGCTGGTATCGCAACATCCTTGCCAATCCCGAGGTGGAGGTTCAGGTCGGCACCAAGAAGGTGAAGGCGCGGGCGCGCACAGCGACAGGCGAAGAGCGCGATCGGTTATGGCAGAAGTCGCTGGAGTTCTGGCCGCCGTACGCCGACTACCAGAAGAAGACCGAGCGGGAGATTCCGGTGGTGGTGCTGGATCCGGTTGGATAGCGCGCTCAGCCCCTTCGAATTCGAGAGGGGCGTCCCTCTGCCGCAGGCAGGGCAAATCGGGATGGCGGAGCCATAGCGTTTGGGCGATCGAGTGTAGCGCGTCCGCTACCCAATCCAGCGGTGCGACAGCCCGGGTCACGTGCCCATAACAGTTTCGCCTAGGGGATAGGGAGCGTAGTCGATACAGAGGGGTCGTGGTTGAAAGCGTCGCTGATGATACCCCAGATCGGCATTATCATTCGGAAACTTGGTTCACTTGCGGTGATCGTCAGCGCAGTGGCCTTTCCTGGTGCTGTTACATCGAGTGTAGGGGAGAGACCGCTAGCATATAGGAATGGTGCGACGTTTTGCTTGGCCGTTGGATCGGGTATTGGGTCACCAGTGCAGCTCGACGGAGAAGAATGAGCGATGATGGCAGGAGTGTAGCAGGTAATCATAACTGCCCGCGCTCCAGCATTAGCTAGCAAGCGCAACGACTGAACAGTGATTGCGTAGCGCGAGAAGTCATAGATAGCGAACAGCGCTAGAAAGAACGGCACCGCCACCACGACGAATTCAAACGATGCGACGCCACGGTTGTTGAGTCTCATGTCAGTTCACCAAGGCCACATACTGACTTTTGATCTTTGGCGTTCCTGTCGGGCACTTGGATGTGTCGAAGTGTGGTGAACCGGCGAACGTAATCGACGCGGCGATCACTTCGGAACAAGTTGTCGCGGTGGGATTGCCCTGGAAATCAAGAGCCGCCTTCGGAAAGTAAATCACCCCATTGGCGGTGAGTGACGCGCCCCCGTTTGTTTGTGGTGACGTTTCGTCGGTATCAATGATGGCCATCCCGACGAGCAGGCTTGCGACCGATTGCAGAGAGGAGGGTAGCTGCGCGGAGGTCGGCGTTGTTGATGGCGCGGAGACCGAGATTACGCTGCCACCAGCCATCGAGAGCGATGCTTTGGACAGCAAGATTAGTGTGGCGGTAATGCCAGATGTATTGGACGCGGAGCACGATTTGCCATCGGTCGAAACGGTTGTACAAATCGACCCGCTGCCAGTCAGTTGCACCTTGCCAGAGAAGAAGTAGATGCCGCTCGACGGCAGTGCGACTGGCTTGTTAGCTGAAAAGTCCTTATTCACACACTGATTGCCGGCGGTATACGGAGTCAAGTTCGCACCGCAAGATTTAGTTATAGACGTAGCTGCCAACGCAGCATCAAGGCTTGAATAGGGATTTGGCACCGGCGGCATGTAGGTCAGTGCCGTACCGCAGTATGTCGTGCTACCTAGACAGTTTCCGGACGTCGATAACGACCCAACATGTACCGTTGGATTCGCCTGGAAATCAAAACCAGTTGGCACCGCGTTTGAGGCAAGCCCACAATCTTTCGCTTCAACATCGACAGCGCTATCTTGGAAGGAAATCTCGCCCGTCAGCGCCAACACGCAAGGTTCAGCCAAAGTCTTGACCAGCGCAACAGCATAAGTGCCGATCTTGACGCTAGTCACATCGAGAACGGTTGCCAGGAAGGTCGGCTGAGTCTGCGCCACTGTCGCCAGGACATAGCTGCCGGTTGGATCGGAGTTCCACTTGCCAGCCGTGTACGTGCCGATATCTATCGACACGCTTTGCAATGTGGTGTCCGAGAACGTGACACACTGTGAGTTCGGGTAGCTGGTCTTGTCAGCGCTATCACAGAATGCTTGCTGGGCAGCGAACTGCTTGCCGCGATAGTCCACAGACTGGGCATCGCTACAAACGCTTGAAGCTCTTCTGCAAGCCAATTGCAGAGCGCCGGAATACGCGGCAGCATCGGCGGCGTTCTGTGCGTGTTGCCTGATGACATACCACGACCCTGCCTCTACTCCAAGCGCGACTACACCAATCGTAGGAATTGCAGCGACAAGGAAGGCCATCGCTACCGAACCACGACGACACTTCAACAAACCACGCATATTGCTCATTCCTATTCGAAGCGTTCCGAGTAAGTGACGGTGCGGTCGCAGGGCGGCGACGTGCCACTGGGACACAATGCTGTCAGAAGATACGGCGACAGTGTCACTGTCGTCTGGTAGGTGTAGTACCTGGGCGGATCGGTATGGTCCTTATCGCAATCCACCGCGCCACACACGACATGGAAGTTCTTGATGGCATAGCTGCCCACTGTTGAATACGATGACGCCCAACTGCTCCAGTTGGTAATGTCTGACGGCGGACTGTATTGGATGCGCTCACCCAGATTGCGCAACGCTTCATATGCGGCGATGATCTGAATGCCCGCCACGGCGAGGTCGGCGGCCGGGATCAGAATGACCAGCATCATAAAGCCGAACACGAATATTGTTTCTAATGCGGAGGAACCTTGCTGATCGCGACGCAATCTCCTGAGAAAAGTTGACATAAGCCACCCGCCCGAAGAGCGACGCGTCCATATCATGGCTTGGCTGTTGTGGCCGATCCGGCAATGGCCCCACGCTTTGCCTATGCTCAGGTCGCGCATCGCTTGGTATGAAGAGATGAGTTTGAACCCGACGATCGCCATAGCGGCTAGCGATAGTAGCAGGCTGAAGAACAAGAACATCAGCACGAAGGGAGCCTCCAGCGCCACGGCGCACGACCATCCTTCAACAGCTTTTTCAAGAGCGAGCTCCTGCGGCTCATCGCCTTTGCCTCAATAACTTGAATGTAGCACGCAATATGATACGGTTCAAATAATAATGGTCTGTCAAATCTATTATTAGCGCATACAATTGTGCATCAACACACCACTGTATTGTATTCGACGGAACCACATGCAGATGTATTCCGGAAAGTCGGTTGTATTTTGTTGACAATGTCTCAACTTTTGGTTATAAGATCACTCGTTGAGGCGAAGTCGCCCTCGATGGTGGATCCGTCGACCCACCGTGTCATTCTTCAAGGGAATTTCCTGCTATGTTGAACTCTTATATCCGTGTCCGCGAGGCCGTTCTTCGCCTCCGCGACGATCAGGATGGTGTGGTTTCGTTCGAGTACGTGATCGTGGCGGCGTGCGTCGTCGCGGCCGTCGCTGCTGCATTCACAAATCAGACCGGCGGTTTGACCTCGACACTAGAAAGCGCGATTGGCGCGATCGCTGGCAAGGTGACAGCTGCACTCACTAAGGCGGGCTGATCGAAAAGGGCATCAGGCCGCTCCTGATGCCCATCTCTTTCCTCGAGATGGTCGATGGTTGGCACGATGGATCCACTACTCATCATCGCCATCACGCAGGTCTGCCTTCTGGTATGCGCGGCGATGTCCGACATCGCCGCGCGCACTATTTCTAACAAGATATGTGCGCTGCTCGCCGTCCTGGCGGTTGCCCGCCTGCCATTCTTCGACCCATCCCGACTGACGGTATCGGTCACGACCACCGCGGTGCTGTTTATAATACTCTTTATCCTATACGCTCGCGGCTATCTCGGCGGCGGTGACGTCAAGCTGCTGAGTGCGTTGGCCATCGGCCTATCGTTTACCTCGCTGCTGCAGTTGCTTACTGTAATGTCACTGGCTGGCGGCGTCATTGCCCTGCTGCACCTTGCATTGCGGCGGCTGCCGCGACCGTCTTTACCGCCAGTCGGTTCATCATTTGTTCGTCGTATCTATGCTATTGAACGATGGCGCAACCTGCGACGCGCACCGTTGCCTTACGGGGTTGCCATCGCGGCTGGCGGCATCTGGGCCCTGATCATTGGAGCGAACCATGTCCTCTAGTGTACGTCTCACTCTGGCAGGAGGGCTGTTGTTTTTCGCCGTCGCGCTCGGATTTCTGGTCCTGAACAAGGATCGTCCCGTGGTCCAGGCGCAGAACGCCCCACCACCGCCGCCACTCCTGATCAACTATGTCGTCGCCGCCCACCCGTTGCCGGCAGGCGCGCTGGCACGCGACGAAGATTTTGCCACGCGCTCGGTCGCGTCCGCCGATCTGCCATCCGGCGCAATTGTTGACAGCGCGGAGAACAAGGCCGGTCTGCGCGGTTCGCTGATCCGCGACTATCTCGAGACGGGTGATCCGGTCACGTCTGCCGCCATCCTGCGCCCGCGTGATCGCGGCTTCCTCGCCAGCGTTCTGGCTCCCGGCACGCGCGCCGTCAGCATCGCCGTCGATGCCGTGTCCGGCGTGTCCGGCCTGGTCTGGCCCGGCGACCACGTCGACGTCGTGCTGACCCATGAGATCGAACAGTCGAACCTGGCACACCGCGCGATGAGCGAGACCGTGCTGTCCAACATCCGGGTCATCGGCATCGACCAGGAGATCGTGCAGGGCGCGAACGGCGCCGCCGCCGGAAAGGTGGCGCGGACCGTGACACTGCAGGTGCTGCCGGAACAGGTCGAACAGGTCACCGTCGCCGAACATTTGGGCAAGCTCACCTTGGCGATGCGTTCCGCTGCGGAACCGGATGTCGTCAGCCCCGGTTCATCGACGTTCGGCGGTGATGTCTCGCCGGCGCTGTCACGCGCATCGGCCGGCACCACCATGAAGGTCATCGAAGGCGGCAAGGCCAGCGACTGGTCGTTCAGAACAGGAGATGCACGTGGACGGTAACATCGCAGTTTCCGTGCAGCCGGAGCGGTCGTTCCTGCGCTGCGATCGGATCGTCGCCTTCGTCAATGACGAAGCCAGTACCACGGCGCTGCGCACCGCACTGGACGACGCGCACCTGGATCTAAAGAAGGGCAACATTCGCCACGCCATCCGGTTGCTCGAGACCGACTACGAACTGTCCGCGCTGATCGTCGACATCAGCGGAGTCGATGACCCGATCAAGGCGCTGGAGGACCTGGCGCGGGTCTGCCCGACCGACGTCCCCGTGGCGTTGATCGGCGACAACAGCGACATCGCATTCTATCGGGCCATGCTCCGCATGGGCGCGATGGAGTACCTGTACAAACCGATCAGTCGCGACATGATCAACCACGTGCTGCGCCCGAAACTGGTCGGCGAGAAGCCGCGGGTCGATCGCAGCGGCCATGTCGTGGCGGTGTGCGGGGCGCAGGGCGGGGCCGGCGCGACCAGCATTGCGGTCAATCTCGCCTTGCAGTTGGCTGACACCACAAAGGCAAGGGTCGCCTTGCTGGACCTGCATCTGCAAGGCGGCGAGACGGCGGTCATGCTAGGCGTACAGCCGGGACCGGGCCTGCGGATCGCGCTCGAAAATCCAGACCGCGCCGACGAACTGTTCCTGGAACGGGCGGCGATCGAGGTGAACGAGCGGGTGCGGCTGATCGCTGCCGATGAGGCGCTGAATGCCGAGCTGCATATCACCGAAGCGGGCGTCCGGAATGTCGTGCAGCTGCTGCGCAACCGGTTCAACTATGTCGTGGTCGATCTGCCGGTGCCATTGACACCGGCGATCCAGTCGGTCGTTGCGATCGCCCGAACCGTCCTGGTGCTGCTGGAAGCCGAAGTGACGGGACTGCGCAACGCGAAGGCGCTGCGCAAGGCGGTGAGCCTGATCTCCGGCAAGAACCGCATGTTCACGGTCCTCAATCGGGCCGATCGCGCGGGCGGATTGCCGCTCGAGACCATCGTCAAGGGATTGGAGGCGCGGCCGGACATGATCATTCCTGATCTGGGCAGTGGGATGACCCAGGCGGTCAACACCGGCGTGCCGGCCCTGAAGCACGTGCCGAAACTGCGGCGACATCTTGCGCCGATCGTGCAGGAAATCAGCGGCGTCGATACCACGCGCAAAAGCTGGATGAGCCGGTTGCTCAAGAGGTAGCCATGTTCGGTAAGCGAGAAATCGTCGGCAGGACTCCGGCGCCGGAAGAGCCGAAACAGGAGACCCCGGCCGCTCCGCCCGACATCCCGATCTCGCTGCGTGATCGCGTCATCCGTGAGATCGACCCCTCGGTGGCGGTGACCGTTGCCCCTGACGTTTTGCGCCGCCAGATCGAGGAGATCATTCACGGCATCGCCAATGAGCAGCGAATGGAGCTGTCGGGGCGCGAACAGAGTCGATTGGCCGAAGACATCGCCAACGACATGACAGGCTATGGACCGCTCAAGCCGCTGCTGATGGATGAGTCGATCAGCGACATCATGGTGAACGGTCCGGCCAACATCTACGTCGAGCGGGCCGGCAAGCTGGAACGGGTGGCGGTCCGTTTCCGCGACAACGATCATATCGCCGCGGTGGCGCAGAAGATCGCGGCACGCGTCGGCCGCCGCATTGACGAATCCAGTCCGATGGTGGACGCAAGACTGCCGGATGGCAGCCGCGTCAACGTGATCTTCCCGCCGCTTGCCATCGACAGCCCGTGCATCTCGATCCGCAAATTCCCTACGCATCGCTATGATCTGGCAGGCATGGTCGCCAATGGCACCATGACGCCTGGCGTCGCACGCCTGCTGGAGATCGCTGCGCGCGCGCGCCTCAACGTGCTGGTGTCGGGTGGCACCGGATCGGGCAAGACCACGCTGTTGAACGCAATGAGTCACTTCATCGATCACAGCGAGCGCGTCGTTACGATCGAAGACGCGGCCGAGTTGCAGCTGCAGCAGCCGCATGTGATCCGTTTGGAGACGCGTCCGCCCAGTCTGGAGGGAACGGGGCAGGTCACCCAGCGCGATCTGCTCCGGAACGCTCTGCGTATGCGGCCCGATCGCATCATCATCGGCGAGGTGCGGGGTGCCGAGGCGTTCGACATGCTTCAGGCGATGAACACGGGCCACGACGGGTCGATCTCGACCGTCCACGCCAACAGCGCGCGCGATGCCCTGACCCGTGTGGAGAACATGGTGCAGATGGGCCATGTCAATCTGCCGTCACGAGCGATCCGCCAGCAGATCGTCGGCGCGCTGGATATTATCGTTCAGGCCGAGCGCATGCGCGATGGACAGCGCCGTATCGTGCAGATCGCCGAAGTCGTCAGCATGGAAGGCGAGGTGATCACCACCAACGATATCGCCGTGTTCCAGTTTCAAGAGGAGACCGCGCAGGGACGGATTACAGGAAGCTATCAATCAACGATGGCAGTGCCGAGGTTCAAGAGTCGGCTCGCCTATTTCGGTCTGGATCGTGCCTGGGCCGACAGTATGCGGGAGATCTGACATGGTCGTCGCCGTCGTTATCGGCATGGCATTGTTGTCATCGATGGCCGGCCTCTGGCTGGCATTCGATGCCTGCAAACGGCGAGGGATAGAACGCCAGCTTGCCGCCGTTCTGCCCGCGGCCGCTGCAGGACCTCAGCCACTTTCGCTGCGCCGGGCGCAGGTCAGGACGAAGTGGCAATTCTTCCATCGCTTGATCAACTATGACCCGGGGATCGTTTATGCGATCCGTCCGCTATACACCCTGCCGATCGCAGCCGTTGCTTTCCTCGCGATCCTCTATGTCGGCAATAATTTTTTGGGGTTCGGGCGATCTTCCGTCACCCTGGTGGCCGCCGCCGCCGGACTTTTGGTCACACGGAGCTTGCTTGGATGGCAGCAGCGCAACTTTGCCAATCGGTTGTTTCAGCAGTTGCCTGATGTTGTCGAGCTGATCACCAGCACGGTCAAGGCGGGACTTCCGGTCGCCGAAGCATTTCGGGTGGTCGCCCAAGAGATGCCGCAGCCGACTGCCGGCCAATTCGAGCTGGTCCTGAAGGAGTTGGCGCTTGGCGGTCAGCCGGAAGACGCCCTGTACGGAGTGTATC
>JBKPOG010000218.1:0-13886 GCA_046732975.1 Pseudomonadota bacterium | reverse complement strand
AAATTTGCAGAACTGCGGCGGGCCTATGAGGAATTGCAGCAGCAGCACGACACGGCTCTGGCGGAACTGCAAGTACGTGCAGCGGCGCAGGCGCCGGACCGTGGCAATAGATTGGATGCAATCACGGGACAGGAGGCAGCTCGGGATTTCGTCACCTTAAGAACCGAGAACGAGGAACTGCGCGCAGCACAGGCGGCCGGCTTGGAGGTGCTGCAGGCGATGGTCGCCTCACCCGGCGACACCCAGCCCGTGTTTGATCTTATCGCGCGGCGGGCAGCAGAGCTGTGCGCGGTGCCGGTAGCGGCAGTTGCGATGTTGGATGGCACCATGCTGCATCTGGCGACGCAAAAAGGGTTCGAGCCTGCCTTTGCCAGTGTGTATGCCTCTCATTTCCCGAGACCTGTGGGGCCGGATACCGTTATGGGCCGCACCATCCTCAGCCGGCGGGTCGAGCAGATCGAGGATGTCGACGCCGAGCCGGCGTTCGGCATCACAGCGCCTGGACCCTGGTCTGCCATGGCGGTGCCGCTATTGCGGAACGGCGAGCCACTGGGCGTGATCGCCGTGGGACGGCCTGTTGTCGGGCGGTTTCCAAATAGCCTGGCGACACTGTTGCAGATCTTCGCCGAGCAGGCAGTGATCGCGATCACCAGCGCCGAAACCTATCGCGCGCTGCAAGGCCGCACAGCGGCATTGGCCCAGCGCAATACCGAGTATGGCGAGCGGATCGAGCACCAGTCTGCCACCATTGATGTGTTGAAAGCGATGTCACAATCGCCGGGCGATCCTCAACCAGTATTTGAGTTGATCGTTCACCATGCAAACAAACTCTGCGATGGCAGCGGCGTTGGATTGTTTGAATTTGACGGCCGCATGGTTCACCTTCGGGCGAATTTGTTTGGCGACGCCGCGGAAGACAAGATAGCGAAATATCGCGCGATGTTCCCAATGATCCCCAACCGAGGATCGATTACCTGCCGAGCGATCCTCGACAAACAGATCATCCACATTACTGACTTTCAAAGTGACGCTGAGATACACCCCGTGGTAAAGGCAATGGGGTATCACTCCCAGCTATCGATACCCTTGATGCGGGATGACACTGCAATCGGTGCCATCTCACTTGGCGGCCCCCTCGGCGGTTTTACCGAGAGCCAGGTCGCCTTGTTGCAGACATTTGCCGAGCAAGCGGTGATCGCGATCGGCAGTGCCGAGACCTATCGGGCACTTCAGCGGCGCACGAGTGACCTGCAGGAGTCGCTAGAATACCAAACTGCGACCAGCGACGTGCTGAAGGTCATCAGCCGGACGACGTTCGATCTCAAACCGGTATTGGCCACCGTGGCAGAAACCGCTGCCCGGCTTTGCGATGCCGAACAAGCGGCCATTGCTCGTCGTGACGGAGAGAAGTGGCATATGGCCGCGAATTTCGGGTTTCCATCCGAATATGCTGCCCACTACAACGAGCTTGGGGCGATTGTATATGCTCCGAACTCGCCAAGCGTCGGTGCCCGGGTCGCACGCGAAGGCAGGGTCGTCCACGTTCCCGACGTGGCGGCCATTAACGCTTATCCGGAGGCGCCCATCCGGCTCGGCAAGCAGAGAACCACACTGGGCGTGCCGCTGCTGCGCGAAGGTGAGGTGGTCGGGACCATCCTGCTGGCGCGCCAGCGTGTCGAGCCGTTCACGGAGCGTCAGATAGATCTCGTCAGCACCTTCGCCAACCAGGCGGTAATCGCTATCGAGAACACTCGCCTGCTGACTGAACAGCGTGAGTCGCTGGAGCAACAAATCGCGACAGCCGAGGTGTTGCAGGTCATCAATTCTTCGCTTGGTGAGCTCGAACCTGTATTCGGCGCAATTCTGGAAAAGGCAACGCGCCTGTGCCAACCGGCACTCGGGATGCTGTGGACCTATGACGGCGAGCAATTCTGCCCTGAGGTAATTCACGGGCCGCCGTCGTTTGTGGCGTTTTATCGAAATCAGCCGCGCTTACGGGCCGTGCCTGGGAGTGGCCTCGCCAAACATGTTGCGGGCGAGGATGTCTTGCAGGTTCCCGACATCATTGACGACCCCCTCTATCAAGAGGGGAACCCGCGTCGTCGTGCTTATGTCGAACTGGGGAAAGCGAGAAGTGCGGCGTCAGTAGCATTGCGCAGGGATGGCCGGTTATTTGGTGCTATTCAGATTTATCGGCAAGAAGTGCGGCCCTTTTCCGCAAAAGAGATTGCGGTCTTGCAGAATTTCGCGGTGCAAGCCGTCGTCGCACTGGAAAATGCGCGATTGATCACCGAGCAGCGCGAGGCGCTGGCGCACCAGACTGCGACAGCGGAGGTGCTACAGGTAATCAACAGCTCGCCAAGCAATTTAACGCCCGTTTTCGAGGCGATCCTGGAAAAGGCCCATAAGATCTGCGGTGCTGTGCTGGGGTCCCTGCTTGTCTATGGAGAGGGTCGCGTCCAGGCTGCCGCGACGCATGGCTTTCCCGCACAATTCGATGAACTTGTGCGTCAATCGTGGGCGCCGACCGCCGCTCATCAGTCGCTGATGCGCGGTGAGCGCTATGTTCATATAGTTGATCTACGATTGGACGAATGGCGACAGGCATCCGCTATTATTCGTGACCTGGTCGAGCAAACAGACGTACGAACGTGCCTCCTGGTGCCGCTGCGGAGGGAAAATCAGGCAATAGGGGCCATCAGCGGATTTCGTACAGAAGTGCGGCCGTTTGCAGAGAAAGAAATCGCATTGCTGGAGAGCTTCGCCGCGCAGGCCGTCATAGCGATGGACAACGCACGCCTGCTGACCGAGCAGCGCGAGGCACTGGAGCAGCAGACCGCGACGGCCGAAGTCCTGCAGGTGATCAACGCCTCACCAGGTAGCCTCGCCCCGGTGTTTGATGCGATGCTGGAAAAGGCGCTGAAGCTGTGCGAAGCCGATGTCGGCTCGTTCTGGTCAAGCGATGGTCAGAGCTTTACAGTCGTCGCGTCCACTAACGGCGACGATATCGGGCAAACCGTCCCCCGCGTTCCTGGCACTTCACTCGATCGCCTCGCACGCGGTGACAACGTGGTGCAAATACCCGATGTGACCGAGCAGGACGTGTATCAAAGGGGTTTGGCGTACGAGCGCACACAGGGCGTCGGGACGCGGACGGCTCTCGCCGTAGCCCTTCGCAAGGATAACGCGTTGGTCGGTGCTATCACCACGGGCCGGCGCGAAGTGAGACCGTTCAGAGAAAATCAGATCGCTCTATTACGCAATTTCGCCGACCAGGCGGTGATCGCGATGGAGAACGCGCGCCTCATCAACGAAACGCGCGAGGCGCTGGAGCAGCAGACCGCGACTGCTGAGGTGCTGCAGGTGATCAATGCATCTCCGGGCGATCTTATGCCGGTCTTTGATGTGATACTGGAAAAGGCGCACAGCCTTTGCGCCATATCCCATGGTAGCCTGCATCTGTTTGATGGGGAAAGAGGACGCGCGGTGGCGGTTCGCGGATTATCGGATGCATACGCCGAGCAAGCGCGCCAAGGCTATCGACTCTCGGACTCGCCGGCGACTCGCGAATTGCTCTTAGGCAAGCGCTTTGCTCAGATCATCGATGCAGCTAACGAAGACTTTCCACTGATGCGAAGCGCCGCTGAGCTCGAAGGCATCCGAACCGCGCTTTTCGTACCTCTGCGCAAAGAATCGATGCTGCTTGGCATGATCGTATCCTCGCGGCGAGAGGTCAGGTCGTTTTCGGATCAGGAAGTCTCGCTGTTGGAGAACTTCGCTGCCCAGGCGGTAATAGCGATCGAGAATGCGCGGCTACTCAACGAGACTCGTGAGGCGCTCGAACGGCAGACGGCGACAGCCGAGATACTACAGGTGATCAACTCTTCGCCAGGCGACCTTGGGCCTGTGTTCGAGATTATTGGAGCAAGTGCGATCAAGTTGTGCGATGCTGCCTTCGGCGGCATCATGCTGCCCGTTGGCCAGAGGTTCGAGGCAGCCGCGCTCGGTACTGTGCCTGAGGCCTATGCCGAATTCTGTCGTAAGAGCCCCGACTTTGGCTGGCCTGTACCAGGCTCGCTGCCCGCCCGGCTGCTGGCCGGCGCAGACGTCGTGCAGATCTCCGACGTAGCGGATGCGACCCTCTATCCTGCGGTTCCATCTACCCGTGCCCTAGTCGAACTTGGAGGCGCCCGCACATTATTGGGTGCGGCTTTGCGCAAAGACGGCGAATTCATTGGAATGTTCACGATTTATCGCCAGGAAGTCCGACCCTTCAGTGACCGGCAGGTCGACTTGCTGCGCGGATTTGCCGCCCAGGCTGTGCTTGCCATCGAAAATGCGCGGTTACTCAGCGAAATCCGTCAGCGTCAGGAGGAACTCCGCATAACGTTTGAGAATATGGGCGACGGTGTAGCGATGTTCGACGAAACCCAGCACCTCGTCGCCTGGAACGGCAAATTCCAGCAGATCTTCGGCCTACCCGACGTCCTTCTCGAACAGCATCGTACTTATGGAGAACACCTACACTTCCTCGCAGAACGGGGATACTTCGGCACAAATGTCGATACGACGGAGCAAATTCAGGCGCTGGTTGCCACTACCGGAAAATCCTACGGCTATGAGCGGACGCTGCCGGATGGCAGGGTGATCGAGATCCGCCGCAATCCGGTGCCGGACGGCGGCTTCGTGCTGATCTTCTCCGACATCACCGAGCGCAAGCGCAGCGAGGAGGAAATCCGTGCCGCCCGTGACGCGGCGGAGGCGGCATACCGTGATCTTAAGACAGCGCAGGCCAGCCTGGTCCAGGCGGAGAAAATGGCCTCGCTGGGTCAGCTCACCGCCGGCATTGCGCACGAGATTAAGAACCCGCTGAACTTCGTCAACAATTTTGCGAGTCTGTCGGTTGATCTCATAGATGAACTGAAGCAGACGGTAGCTCCAGGTCTCGCGTTGCTCGATGACGCGCGTCGAACCGAGGTCGATGACCTGGCGAATACGCTCGCCAGTAATCTCGTCAAGATCAACGAACACGGCAGGCGCGCCGACGGCATCGTGCGGAGCATGCTGGAACACTCGCGCGGAAGCTCCGGCGAGCGGCGGTCGGTTGATCTCAACGCCCTGATCGAGGAGGCACTGAACCTGGCGTATCACGGTGCGCGTGCACAGGACCAGACGTTCAACATCTCACTGCAGCGTCAACTGGGCGAAGGCATCGCACCGATCACGCTGGCACCACAGGACATCACGCGCGTGCTGCTCAACCTGTTCAGCAATGGCTTCTACGCGGCGCGCGAACGGCAACGCGCGATGTCCGGGTTCGAGCCATCTCTGAAGGTCTCGACACGTCAACTGGACGGTGCGGTGGAGATACTGGTGCGCGACAACGGCATCGGCATTCCTGCCGAAATCAAGGACAGACTGTTCCAGCCGTTCTTCACCACCAAGCCGCCGGGCGAGGGCACCGGTCTCGGCCTGTCGATGAGTTACGACATCATCACGCAACAACACGGCGGCACCATCAGTGTGGACAGCAAAGTGGGCAAATACAGCGAATTCACCATCCGGCTGCCGCGTAGCGCATGAGCCCGCGACCGCACAACGCCCATTACTGCAGGCGATAGACGGCGGTCTCGAACTCCTGGAACAGCTGGACCGCCTTCGCATCGAAGAACGGCAGCACCTGCGTGGCGTAGATCCCGGTGACCTGCTTCACCGGGTCGATCCAGAAATAGGAGTTCGCGAGACCCGCCCAGGCCAGCGATCCAGCCGAACGCCCACTCGGCAGCGGCTGCGGATTGATCAGGAAGCTCAACCCCCACTGCATGCCGTCGATGAACTCGACATCGTTGGACAACGCCGGTGCGCACGTCTTTAACGCGCGGCACGTCACATTGCCCATCGCATTGGCTGTCATCGCCGCGACGGTCCCGGGTGCCAGCACGCGCGTGCCGTCCAACATTCCATTGTTCATGATCATCCGTGTGAAACGGAGGTAGTCGCTCACGGTCGAATACAGCCCGCCGCCGCCCATTTCGAATTCCGGCTCCTGCGGCAACTCGAGGTCGGTGGGAACGAAGCCTGCGGGAGTACGGTTATGCACCTTGGCCAGCCGTTGTCGTTGCGCCGCGCCGAGTTTGAACCCGGTGTCCTGCATGCCGAGGAGCTGCAACAGGTTCTGCTGCATGTAATCGCTAAGCTTCTGGCCGCTGGCCGCCTCGACCGCCTTGCCTGCCCAGTCGATGCCGATCCCATAGTCCCACCGCTCACCGGGATCGAATGACAACGGAATCGACAGAGCGGCATTCTGGCACGAGATGATACCTGGCGTGCCGGTCGTCTCCAGGTAGCGTCCCATCTCCGGGTTCCAGATCTCGTAGACGAAGCCTGCAGTGTGTGTCAGCAGGTGGCGGAGCGTGATCGGCCGCCTTGCCGGCCGCATCCTGGGTGTGCCGTCCGGTGCGAAGCCTTCCAGCACCTGCACCTTGTCCAGCTCCGGCAGCACGGTCGCGATCGGCGCATCGAGCGAAAGCCGGCCCTGCTCGACCAATTGCATGGCGCAGGCGCTGGTAACCGCCTTGGTCATCGAGGCGATCCAAACCACGGTATCGGCGGTCATCGCGGTTCCGGATGCAGTGTCGCGCACGCCGAAACCGGCGGCGAAGATCGGTCCCTCCGCCGTGGCTGCTGCGGCCACGACGCCAGGGACATCGCCCGCGTCAGTTGCCCGCCGGAGTATATCGGCAATCGCTTCGCTGTTGGCCATGCGGATCCTCCCATTTGCGTGCGGTTGGCGCTTTCAGCATATCATCGCGCTGCTGCCGCAGGGATCAAGCACTGTCCAGCAGCGAACGAATGCGTCGGTCGTAGTCGGTGGCCAGTGCGTGCAATGCCGCCGTGCAATCGCCGGCAAACGCGGGTCCATGCATCAGTGCAAGCATACGCGGTGCCAGTGTCGCGAGCTGTCGAATGGTGCGTCCCGTACTCGGATTCAGGCTGGAGAACTGAACAGGTCCTCTGGGGAAATCGCAGGACCAACGTCCGCAATTAGGAACACATTGTAGGTCAGACCTGCCGGCGGGGCGATCATGGGGTTATATAGCGAAATACGGTATATGCGATCAGCAATCTCGTCGATCCTGGTCTCCATCCTGTTCCCTCTTGATCTGTCAGTCTGGATTCGATGATAGGCACGAGGTTCACGCATCCTTCACGATCGCGCCAGGGAACAGTCCCGGCGTTTGGGTGTGAACTGCGTCGCACCTGAAAGTCTGCCGTGCCGCTAAGACAGCCATGGCAACTTACAGGGAGTGAAGACCTTGTCCACAACGCTAGCAGAACCCGTATCGCAGCAGCTACCCGTCTTCGTCTTAGCCAACATGTTCAGCCTCTCGGGAGGCGGACTGCATGTCAGCTACAGCACGAGTGGTATCGACGGTAAACCACACTTCTCGTATCAGGACCCGGTTCGGTCGCTCAGCTTTTCCGGCGACGAAATCCGCAGGGTGGAATGTGACCTCGGAACGGTCGTCAGCGTCACTATCGTGCGCACCATCGATGCCGGTTCGACCTCGTTCAGCCTGCTCGTGCCGCGCGTGAACGTGCCGGCGTTCAGCAGTGTTACCATCAGAACAGACGGTGTCACAACGCATCATGCGTTCTCGATCATCCCGGCGCTCAATCACGGGCAGCGGGATTTCTACCAGGTGACCCCGTTGCACGGCACCGCCTCCAACGTCGTGTTCTGATCAGACGGTCAGCTTCGAACGTCTCGAGGCTCGGGTTCGGCGTGCGCGTGGTCGCCTGCGCGTACGCCGCTCCGGTGTTCAGCCAAGCTTGCCGGCGTATTTCTCCAATATCTCCCATGGCTGGTCGCCCAGCTTGTCGCGCCAGTACTTGTAAAACCCGCCTTGCTTCAGGCCGTCGCGGAAGCTCTGGGTTTCCGCGGTATTGAACACCAAGCCTGCCTTCTCCAGGTCGGCCTGCACCACCTTGTCGTTGGCGGCGATGTCCTCGCGCTCGCGCTTTGCCGCCTCGTTCAGGCTGCGCGCCACGATCGACTTCAGGTCGTCGGGCAATCCCTTCCACGCCGCCGCGTTGCAGCACGCCCAGTGGCCATCCCATACGTGGTTGGTGAGCGAGCAGTATTTCTGCACCTCGTACAGCTTGGTCACCTTGATCAGCGTCAGCGGGTTCTCCTGCGCGTCGGCGATATGGGTCTGCAGCGCCGAGTAGACCTCGGTGAACTGCATCGACAGCGGCGCGGCCTTCAGAGTCTGGAACAGCGTCACCAGGCTGGGCGCGACCGGCACACGGATCTTCAAGCCGACCAGGTCGGATGCGGTTTTGATCGGCTTGGTGCTGGTGGTGATCTGGCGAAAACCCAGGTCCCACATCTGGTCCATCGCCACCAGCCCGGACTTGGCCGCGATCTGGCCGCGGATATACGCGCCGAGTTCGCCGTCCATCGCCGGCCACACTTTGGAATAGTCAGACCAGGCGAAGCCCAACGCGCTGATCGCGGTCACCGGCAGGATCGACGCGAGGATCTGTCCCGTCGGCTGGCAGAACTCGATGGCGCCTTGGCGCGCCTGTGACAGCAGGTCGTTGTCGCCGCCGAGTTGGGCATCGGGGAAGATCTGCAGCTCCATTCGCCCGTTCGACTCTTTGCCGATCTGTGCCGCCGCTTCCGTCAGGCGGATGTGGAACGGGAAGGTGAGTGGCGAGGTGTGCGCGAACTTCCAGGAGTATTCTGCGGCGTGCGCATAGCGCGCCACCAGAGGCGCAGCCAAGGCGCCGAGCAGCAATCTACGTCGCGTCGTTGTCATCAAGTGCGTTTCCTCACAGGCAGGCTGAATGACCGCTTACGCGGTAGACGGCCGCATTATGGGTGGACAAGCCGCAAAATGACCAGCAGCGGTCAACACAGAACTATTTCTGCAGGCATGGGCCGAAGACCATGCTGCACATCGACATATCGCCGGAAAATGTCGAGCTGACCAGCCGATCGTTCTGGAACACGGCATCCACCGAGCAGGACGCGACCGGAAATGCCGTCGGGCTGCTGACGCCGATCGTTCCACCCCGTCTCAGGTTGGTCACGAACGACATATGATCCTGGCCGGCATTTGATGTCGCCAGCAGCGGAGGGCCCGAACAGCTGAGGAACCTCGACTTCTCAGTGCCCTTGAGCGACGCCGCCAGGTTCGCCGGTGCTGGTCCAGAGCAACCGGCAAGGGTCACCAGGCACAAAAATACGCTGATCCGGCCAAGGTGCAGCTGTATAGCCATGGGCTCGTTGCTCGCGATGTTTACCACGAAATTGGGACAGCATCCGGAACAAATGTACTTGACTTAGATCAATGAAGCGAACACTGCTACGATTTAGCCGAAATTGCATAGCACGTGCGTCGCTGTCCCCTTAACGGTGCTGCGTATGCTGGCTGTGCTCGCCCTGCGCAGGGAGATCTCGTCCAATGATTCGCATCATGCAGCGTGTGATATGGCTGCTGTTAGTCACGGCAGTCCTCGCACCACAGGCTGGGGCGCAGTCGGCGCAGACCGCACCGCCCCAGGCGCTACCGATTGAACCGAAGGCGGTCGATATCCTGAAGGCATCCTGCGACGTGCTGGCCACGGCCAAAGCCATGTCGTTCACGGCCGTCAGCACCTATGAGCGTGCGGCCCGGAACGGACAACCGCTGTTCTATGCCACCAAGAATGAAGTCACATTGCAGCGCCCTGACAAGCTGCGGGTGATCACCCCCGGCGATGGCATCCCGGATGAGTTCTACTATGACGGCAAGGCCATGATGGCCTACGTGCCGTCGCAGGATCTTGTCGCGGTTGCCGATGCGCCGCCGACGATCGACCAGATGGTCGATACGGCATGGGAGAAGGCAGCCATCTACTTCCCCTTCGCTGACGTGATCCTGTCGAAGCCATGTGCCGTTTTCGAAGAACACGGGATTAACTCGGCATTCTATGTCGGGCAATCGAAGGTTGTCGGTGGCACCACCACGGACATGGTCGCTGTGGCAGGCGACAATGTGCAGGCCGAGTTGTGGATCAGTACCGACGATCACTTGCCGCGCATGGTGCGCGTTGTCTATCCGCATGAACCGGCGCGTGCATTGTATCAGACCGAGTATTCCGATTGGCGGCTGACCGACTCGGTCGATCCGGCGACCTTCAAGTCAGAGAAGGCGTCAAAGGGCAAGCCGATGGCATTCCAGCCGCCCGGGCTGCGCGAACCGCCGCCGGGGCAGCCGCCGGCCAAACCGTAACGGGGGCGCAATGCGCAGAATCGTTGTTGCAGTTCTGGCGGCTGGATTGCCATTGGCATCGGCGCGGGCCTGGGTCCACGACGGCCTACGGGAGCTGTTATCACCAGCCCGCAACAGTGAATTATTACGGCAGCGTCGGCCGCTACAGCGGTGGCAGCGCCTGAGGTGCTGCCTCGGCTGGGTGCGGCGGTTGGCGCGACCGTCAGTGTGGCGGCCGGTGCCGCCATCGCGGCCGCCGCTGCGCAACCGGCGTACTATGCGGCGCTCCCGGCCGGCTGCATCTACGGTCCGCTGGCGCACGAGTACGAATGCGGCGGGGGAACCTGGTTGTCTCCCGCTTATGGCGCAAACGGAATATGCTATCAGCCCATTCCCCCACCCTGACCGTCGGGCGTAGCTGCCGGCGGGAATTCCAAGAGAAGGAGTGCTGAGATGCCCAAGGTTTCGTTGGCGATCGCAGCGTCTGTTCTGATCGCCGGTTTGCCGTTCGCGCCGGCGCATGCGTGGTTCCATGGCTACTCCGGCGGTGGTTTCTCGCGCGGCGGCAATTTTGGCGGCTGGAATCACTCCAGCAGCTTCGGGGCGGGTGGCTTCTCGCACTCGAGCGATTGGGGCGGCTGGGACCACAGCACGCAGGTCACCTCGAGCGGCGTTGCGCACGAGAGCAATTACGGCGGGGCTTGGCATGGCACCGCGGCGACCCCGGAAGGCACGTATCATGCCAGCGACTATGGTGGCTACTACCACGGCACGGCCGGCTACTATGGGCACACGACCACGACAGCGTACGGCGCTTACTATCACCAGCCTGCCACGGTGAACTATTACGGCACCGGTTGCTACAATTGTGGCTACAACGCATGGGGTGCCGCGGCGGCCGGGGCCGCCGTCGGCGCGGCGACCGGTCTGGCGGTTGGCGCTGCTGCTGGCGCTGCGGCCGCCCACGCCGCACCGCCCGCGTATGTCGCGGCGCTGCCAGCGGGTTGCTTCTACCAGGCGGCCTATCAGGAATATCAATGCGGCAGCACCTGGTATAGGCCCGCGTATGGCGCCAACGGCGTCTACTACCAGTACGTCGCGGCACCATAACTTCGTTCCATGCCGCGAAGGTGACGCCAGGTCGCCTGTGCTGTGTTGCCGAAGGCGCGCGTGAGCTAGACTGCGATCGCCCGTCGCTGCTTGGCCGGTTCGCATGGACCAGCGATCGTCTGTGATCCAAGGTGTGTCATGAGTAATACCAACAGCACGTCAGTGCTCGCCCGCGCCGGGATCCGGCACTCGCGACGTATTCCGGTGATCTGGATCATTCCGATCATCGCCATCGCGATCGGCGTGTGGCTGGCCTGGGATACGCTCTCCAAAGAGGGTCCCACTATCACCATCACCTTCGAGACTGCGGAAGGTCTGCAGGCCGGCCAGTCGCAGCTCAAGTTCCGCGACATCACCCTGGGAACGGTGAAACGCCTGGATCTGTCCAAGGATCATGCGCATGTGGCGGTGACGGTTGCCACGACCCGACAGGCCGAGCCACTGCTGACCGATCAGACAGTCTTCTGGGTCGTCAAGCCGCGCCTGTTCGCAGGCAACATATCCGGCCTCGATACGCTGCTGTCCGGCTCGTATATCGGCATGATGCCCGGCGCGACCGAGGGCAAGCCGCAGCGGGCCTTCACTGGCCGGGAGGAACCGCCGGTCCTGCAGGCCAATATCCCAGGGCACACCTTCTCCTTGAAGGCGAACCGGCTCGGTTCGATCTCCGTCGGCTCTCCGGTGTACTTTCGCGATCTCAATGTGGGCGAGGTGCTTGGCTGGGACATCGCCGACATGGCACAAAGCGTCACCATCCACACCTTCGTTCGTGCGCCGTACGACCGCTACGTCACGAACGATACCCGGTTCTGGAACGCGTCTGGGGTCTCACTGAAAATCGGCGGGACCGGGGTCGAGTTGCAACTTGAATCGTTGCGTGCGCTGTTGCTCGGCGGAATCGCGTTCACCACACCGGACGGAAAATCAGTTGGCACGATGAGCGCCGACAATCACGTGTTCCCACTGTTTGCGAGCAAGGAAGCCGCTGATGCAGCATCCTATAGCCGCAAAATTCCGGTGATATCTTTCTTCCCCGGTTCGGTGCGCGGTCTTGGACCGGGTTCCGAGGTCACCATGCACGGTCTGGCCATTGGTCACGTGACGAGCGTGGCGCTCAGCTACGACCCCGTCAAGGATACGATTGTCGCGCCAGTCCGCTACGAGGTCGAGCCTGAACGGATCGTCGGCATCGGCAACCACGTATTCGCCTCGACCAACGAGGCGGTTCAGAACGTCCTGCAGCGTGGTCTGCGGGCGAGCCTGGAGAGTGCCAGCCTGATCACGGGTCAGCAGATGGTGACGCTGGATTTCGTGCGTGACGCGCCGTCCGCATCGGTGACGATGGACGGCGAAGACTTCGTGCTGCCGACCACCGGAGGTACCGGTCTGGCCGGTCTTCAGGCCTCGGCCACCGCACTGTTGGAACAGGTCAGCGCCATACCGTTCAAGCAGATCGGCGACAATCTCGCCGGTATCCTGCAGAGCACCAACAACCTGACGAATGGTCCGCAGGTGCAGAAGTCGCTGGAGGACCTTTCAGCGACCCTGGCCAGCGCAAAGCAGGTGCTGCAGCACTTCGATGCCTCCACAAGCAAGGTGCTGCCAGAGATCACCGCCGGATTGGAAAAGACCCTGACCAATGCCAACAAGCTGATGCTCTCCTTGAACACCGGGTATGGCGACAACACGCAGTTCAGCCGGGACCTCGGACGATTGCTGATCCAGCTGAACGACGCTGTGCGCTCCATCCGTGCATTTGCCGATCTGCTGGCGCGCCATCCCGAAGCGCTCATCAAAGGACGCGCTGCCGGAGGCGTGGAGTAGTGGTCCTACATCGCCTTCGCGCCGCATCCGTGCTCGGCCTGCTCATCGCACTCGCCGCATGTTCCTCGCCGAGCCCGGAACTCTATACGATCGCACCGGTGCCCGGTGTCCAGCAGGGGGCATCGCCCAAGGTGGTCGTGCTGCAGCAGATCGGTCTCGAACGCTACCTGGAACGCTTGCAGATCGTGCGATCGTCCGAGGACTACAAACTCGACGTGATGGCGAACGATTGGTGGGGCGAACCGCTCGGAGCGATGCTCAGCCGCGTCCTGGTCGACGAATTGCAGCAAAGATTGCCGCAAAGCGTCGTGATCAGCGAGGTCGGTGCGGTCTCTGCGCCGGCCGACGCAACGGTGACATTAAATATCCAGAGAATGGACAAGGATGCGAGCGGCAACCTGATCCTGTCGGCGCAGGCCGGGATCATTTTCAAGGGCGGCAGGGCGGCCACGCCGGTGCTCCGTAACTTCCGCTTCAGCGTCACCCCGGACTCGCCGCGCATACCCGGCGAAGTGGCGGCTATCAGCGCCGCGGTTGGGCAACTTGCGGATGGGCTGGCGGCAATGCTGGTGGCGCGGCCTGGCCGCTGATGCAACGGCGTCCGGATGACATGGTCACACCGTGGCAGCTGTGCGAATGCCTCGGATGTGGTCTCTTGCAGGACGTCCCACCTCTTGCCAGGGGAATGAC
>JBKPOG010000217.1:0-14375 GCA_046732975.1 Pseudomonadota bacterium | reverse complement strand
CGCCACGATACCTGCGGTCTACCCGAAGGTGTACTAAGTGTCCATCGGGGAACACCCTGCGTCGGATGGCTTACAAAAAACCGATAGAAATCCAGGGAATAGCCGCGACAATGATCAGACCCGCAATCAGCGCCGCCAGATAGCGCCAGATGTGGCGCATCCCTTCGTCCGGATTGCAGCGACCGATCGCACAAGCGACGTAATAGCCGACGCCGAACGGTGGGGCGAACAGACCAACGCCCATCGCCAGTATCGCCACCATCGCGTAGTGCACCTCGTGAATACCGACACTCTTGGCCAACGGAAACAGCAACGGTCCGAACAGCACGATCACCGGGATGCCTTCCAGCACGCTGCCAAGGATGACGAACAACACGATCGAAATCGCCATGAAGGAGACGGCGCCGCCCGGCATCACCGCAATCCAGCTGGCGACCACACGGGAAAAACCGGAACTGGTGATCGCCCAGGCCATGGAGGTTGCGGCCCCAACGATCAGCAGGATCGCACCGGTCAGCGACGCAGTCTGCACCAACATCGGCAGCAGGCGGGTAACATCGAACTTACGGTAGATCAGCAGACCCGCCAGCACCGAATAGACGATACCGATGGTCGATACCTCGGTCGCAGTGGCGATGCCGCCGACGACGGCGCCGCGAATCAGGAACGGCAGTGCCAGCGCAGGAATGGCGATCACGAAACTAGACGCGATATCGCGCGCCGACGCCCGCGCCGGCAGCGTGCGGTCTTCACGTCGGGCGCGCCAGCCGACCACCACGCATAGCATCAGCCCGACCACGACACCGGGCAGCAGCCCGCCGGTGAACAGCGCTGCGATCGAGATCGAAGTAACCGAGCCGATGGTGATCAGGATCAGGCTGGGCGGGATGGTCTCGGTCTGCGCACCTGTCGCCGCGAGCAGCGACACCAGGTCGCCACGCACCGCACCGCGCTGCTCCATCTCGGGAAACAACACCGGGGCGACCGCCGCCATGTCGGCTGCCTTCGACCCCGATATGCCAGAGACCAGGTACATTGCGCCGATCAGCACATAGGAAAGGCCGCCGCGCACGTGCCCCAGCAGGTTGGCGAGGAAGCGTACCATGACCTGCGCCATACCGGTCATTTCAATCAACAGGCCGAGGAACACGAACAGCGGCACCGAGAGCAGCACCGGATGCGACATGCCCGAATCCATGCGTGCCACCAGCACAGCGATCTGCACATGGGTGGTGAAGGCGAGATAGCCCAAAGTCGCGAGGCCGAAGGAAATGGCGATCGGGATGCCCGCGAACACGGTCGCCGATACGACACCCAGGAAGAACACCAGCAGATTGCCACGCCCCAGTGTCAGCAACACAGGGTGCAGCAACTCGAAGCCGAAGATGATCGCGCCGACGGTCAGCAGCGCCAGCAGCGTGATGACCTTCGCCTGCGCCAGAAGACGCAGCAGGATGGTCAGTGCGAGCAGTGCCACGCACACTGGCATCGCTGCGGCGCGCCAACTCATCGAAATGTCGAGTGACATCAGCGACACGATCGACTCGCCCGCCGCGTAGTCGAAGGCCGGGCGCAAGATGGCACCCAGGAACGTCAGTGCCGCAGCGAGCGACAACAGCTCAAAGAAGTGCCGAGAGCCGCGCGGCAGCGCATTGACCATCGCAGTCATCCGCATGTGCTCGTCACGACGCAACGCCAGCACAGCCCCCAGCATGGCAAGCCAGAGAAACAGCAGCGAGGCGAGTTCATCCGACCAGATCAGCGGATGGTGGAAGGCATAGCGCGCGACGATGCCAACGAACAGGATGACAATCTCGGCCACCACAAGCGTCGCGGTGCCGATCTCCAGCGCCAGCCCGAATGCGCGATCGAGGCGCGAAGCAAGCTCGCGTGGCGCAGCGACCGTGACAGCCACGCGTTCGCTCGCTGACATGATCCTGGCCTCCTCCCCCACAGGTGCGCAATGATAAGCGAACGAGACGCGCCCGCCTAACACGTGGGCGAAAGCCCACACCACCGAGGATTCAGGCTGCAATGAGCGACATTGAACTGTTCGATGCCATCCATACGGCGCGATCGCTGCGGCGGCTGAAACCTGATCCCGTCCCGGAAGCGCTGATCACCCAGGTGCTCGACGCAGCAATCCGTGCGCCATCAGGCGGCAATGCGCAGAACTGGGTGTTCCTCGTCGTGCGCGATGCGGAACTGCGTCGCTCACTCGGCGTGATCTACCGCAGGGGATCGGACATTGCGGCCAAGATGTACGCGGCCAAGGGTCGACCGGCGCATATGACCGAACGCCAGTATGAGCGAATGATGACGACGGGTATCCATCTGTGGAACCACATGGGCGATGCGCCGGTCATTCTGGTGCCATGCCTCCGGCGGCCAGAAGTGCCGGATGCACCCGATGTCGATCTTGTCGCCGAACGCGCGTATGCTGAGAGGATTCGCGGTGCCAGCATCTATCCGGCGGTGCAAAACATAATCCTCGCGTGTCGCGCCCTTGGATTGGGCACCACCATCACCACCAACCATCTGCGCTGCGAACATGATTTGCGTGAGCTGCTGCGCCTGCCGGACGATGTGGACAGTTTTGCCTTAATGCCGATCGGCTGGCCGATCGATCCTTTCGGTCCGCTGTCACGCAAGCCGCTTGCCGAGGTGGTGCACGCGGACCGCTGGGGTAATGCGTGGCCGGGCTGAACTCAGGTCAGCGCATGGCAGGAAGTCTCGCCCACGCCGGGTGACGCAGCGCAGAGCGCACACCGCGAGCCCGAAACACATTGGGCAGCTCTGCCAGAGTGGCTTCGCCGCACCATGCCCATAGCCGGAATGCTAGGGCGCGTCATTGATCCGGCTAAAGGTCGGGGTGCCAGATGCTGATCCGCGCAGCGCCATGGCACCGCTCTGCGAGCACGTGGGTAGCAGGCGACGGTTCGTCGCGCGCTGTTTCGGCGATCAGCAGAGCGCGCGGTGCAAGCCGATGGACGGCGCGCAGGCGCGCAACCGCGCGCGAGACCAGGTCTTGGCGATAAGGCGGATCGAGGAATACCAGGTCCGCAGGCTCACCAGGCGGCAAGGCGAGCGCATCCATCGGCAGCACAGTGATGCGATCCTGCGCCTGGCAGGCTGCAATGTTCGATCTAAGGGCGACCAACGCAGCGCAGTCACGTTCGACAAAGGTGGCTTGTGCCGCACCACGCGACAGCGCCTCCAGGCCAAATGCGCCTGTCCCGGCGAAGACGTCGAGCACGCGTGCGCCGTCCACCATGTCGCGGCCTCCCCACGGCGCGTGCAACAGCATGTCGAACAAAGCCTGGCGCACACGATCGGCGGTAGGGCGGGTGACGGATCCCTGCGGTGCAGCCAACGGACGGCCGCGCCAAAGGCCCGCGACAATTCTCATCCGGCAGAAGCAGTCACGCGCATCATGACCACGCCGCGGAAAGGCTCAGGCTGTTTATCCATTCAGGAAGCGGTTCTCCTCGCTGCCGAGTTGAGATCCGCTCATGTGTCATACCGCTATCGCCGTCCCCAGTGTTACACCTTTGCACCCGATCTGGACATCAGAGCTCGGCCGGATCGCAGCGCCCGACCATTGCTGCGGGCCTGGTTCGCTACACCGATCTTGGCCGCAATCTCGTTTTTCACGACAAGCCACGACTGCCCCGCTTCGCGTAGCTGAATAACCATAAGACCGAGTTCAGGGTTTTGGCGCACCAGGTCGATCACCTCCTGGCTGGTCTTCGTTTCGACCGCAGCTTCTCTGCGCGTTCGCACCAATTGTCTCGACTTCATGCAAACACGCTCCTGGCCTGCTCCTCATCAGCCACGACCAGCGCATCCGGCTCATCCGACTGAATTATTTCCGAGACAATCTCTTCGAGTGCGAGGTCAAATTGTGTCGCACGAAGCACTCGCTCATCGCGCCTGATCTGCCGCAGGACTTTATGTATAGAGAATTCCTCCCGCGCGGCTCGCTCCGCTCGGGCCGCCCATACCGATCGTCTCACTCCCAATTCGGCCTGCCAGACAGCCAATCTCTCGGCCGCAATCAGCTTGCAGGCCAAGGTCGTTCGAAGGGCACGCGGGTCGCGCGTCAAGTGCCAGTGCCGGAGCCATTGTCCCCAGATCTGCAGGGCTCGGGCATAGGCATGTGCGCTCGGCGTCTTCATATAGGGCTACCTCATGAAGTGCCGCGAAGTGGTAGCCTTCCTCTCTTTCTTTCAGGTGCATCATTTGGGTCGGCACTGAATGTTTGACGCAGAGTTGATCCAACGTAGCTATCGTAGGTTGTATTGGTCTCTAAATATATTCACATCGAACAATCTACGTGCCTGGGTCATTCGGCATGTCGCCGAACGCCCACAGCTCTGCCCAATCCAAGGAGCCGCCGCTGTCGATGCGCACCCGATGCAGGCGTCACTCAATGCGCGGCAGCTGATCGCGCAGAACGCGCGCCGGAATCTCATTCACCGTTCCGCGCGGCAGCGTTCCGAGTTGGAATGGGCCATAGGCGATCCGGATCAGCCGGGCCACCGCAAGCCCCACGTGCGTCATCACGCGCCGCACCTCGCGATTGCGGCCCTCGCGCAGACTGACGGTGAGCCACGCATTGTCTCCCCTGCGGGAGTCAAGGCCAGCTTCGATCGTTCCATAGGCGACGCCTTCGATGGTGACGCCGTGTGCCAGGGCCGCGAGCCTGCGCTCATCGACACGCCCATGCACACGCACCCGGTATCGCCGGATCCAGCCCGTCGCCGGCAGTTCAAGTTTTCTCGCCAGCGCGCCGTCGTTGGTCAGGAGCAGCAATCCCTCGCTGTTGAGATCAAGCCGACCAACGCTGATCACCCGCGGCAGGCCTAGTGGCAACTTGTCGAACACTGTTGGCCGACCCTGCGGATCGCGATGCGTGGTGACCAGTCCGACCGGCTTGTGATAGCGCCACAGCCGGGTGCGATCCGGGGCGTCCACCACCACACCATCAACCACCACGAGATCGCCGGCGGATACAAACGTCGCGGGATGCGCCACCGCCGCATTGTTCAGCCTGATGCGGCCCTCTGCCAGCAGCTTTTCCGCATCACGTCGACTGGCTACGCCGGCCCGCGCGAGCCACTTGGCAATGCGTTCGCCGCGCGGTGCTTCAGCCATGCCTCATGCATGCACGAACGGGCAACCTCCCTCATTGAGGGGACGGAACGCCTGATCGGTCGGAGTGGTGCCGACCAATTTGTACACATCGCCAGGGCTCTGCGATTCGGCTGGGCTCTTCACCTGCCAGAGATACGCCGGATGCAGCTTGCGTCCGTCTTCGCGGATCGATCCGGGGCCGAAGCAGTCGTCGTCGGTGGGAATGCGCTTCATCGCGTCGACAACCTCGCGGCCCGATCCTTTGGCGCGCGCCGGACCAATGGCCTTCACAGTCTTCAGGTAGTGCAGCGTGCCGGCGTAGTCGCCGGCCTGCAGCATGTTGGGATACACGCCCGACGCCAGGCGTGGCTTTACCCGGTTGTAGAAGGCGCGCGTGCGGTCGTTGAAGTCCCAGTAGAAGTTTTCGGTGATCAGCAGGCCTTCTGCGACCTGCAGGCCCATACTGAGCACGTCGGTGATGAAGCCGGTCATGCCGACGACGCGCGCTTTCTTCGTCAGGCCGAATTCCTGTGCCTGCTTGATAAAGTTGACTTCGTCCGCACCGCCGATGGCGAACACCACCACATCAGCGTTGCTGCCGGCGGCCTGCACAATGAAGGATGAGAAATCGGTGGTCTCCGGGAACGGAAAGACTGCCGCGCCCAGAACCTTGCCGCCCGCACCTTCGATGAACTTGGTGGCGTCAGCCTGCAGCGCCTTGCCATACGCATAGTTCGGCGTGACGAAGAACCACGTCTTGCCGCCAAGCTTGATCACCTGCGTTGTCGAGGAATGCGACAGGTTCCAGGTGTCGTAGGTCCAGTGCACCAGGTTGCGTGAGCATGAGGGCCCGGTGAGCACTGAACTGCCCGCCGAGGTGTTGATGCAGACCTTGTCCTTCTCGGTGATAATCGTGGTAGCGGCGAGCGCAACCGCGGAGTTGGTGACGTTCAGCACCATGTCCACGCCCTGCTGATCGAACCATGACCGCAGGACCGACACCGCGATGTCCGGCTTGTTCTGATGATCGGCGCTGATCGTCTCTACCTTGATGTCCGGATTGGCTGCGGTGAATTCCGCGACGGCCTGTGCCATACAGGCGACGCTGGTGGGGCCATTGATATCGCGAAACGGGCCAGAGAAGTCACTGAGCAGCCCGATGCGAATGGGTGCGGCCTGTGCACGGGAACGACCGATCGCCAGCGTTGCGGCGCCCGTGCCGATCGCGGCCCGTCGAGTGAGCTTCATGCGCGTTCCCCTGGTTGTTGCGGCGAGTGTCGGGGCGCGGTGCTGACGCGTCAACTCAAGCGCGGCAGGCAGCGATCAGTGCATCGAAGATACGGCGGTCGCCAGGATCGATGAAGAACTCCGGGTGCCATTGCACGCCGAGACAGAAGGGATGGCGCGGGTCCTCCACGCCTTCGATCACATGATCCGGCGCCACTGCATTCACAATTGCATTCGGACCCGGTTCGCGCACCGCCTGGTGATGCGACGAGTTCACCTGCATCTCTGACGTGCCCACGATACGATGTAGCAGCGTGCCGCCGCGCACCGTGACAGAATGTCCTGGCTCGTGACGCGGATTGAGCTGCTCGTGCTCCAGGGCAGCGTCGATCGCATCGGGTATGTGTTGGATGAGCGTGCCGCCAAGCGCGACAGCAAGCAGCTGTTGTCCACCACAGATACCCAGGACCGGCATGTCGCGCGCTAACGCATCTTTGGTAAGCGCAAGTTCCGCGGCGGTACGGCCCTCCTTCAGCATAACCGTCGCATGGCGGGCGGCATCGCCGTACAGGACCGGATCGACGTCGAATGCACCGCCCGTGACCACCAACGCGTCGATGCGATCAAGATACGCGCTGGCAAGGGCGGCGTGATGCGGCAGTGCGATCGGCAGGCCGCCGGCGGCCACGATTGCGTCGGCATAGTTCTGCCGGATCGCATACCAGGGATACTTGGAGTAGCCGCCGGGCAGCTCCGAATCGAGCGTGATGCCGATGATGGGGAGGTTGCGCATGCGGCTTGCTAACTCACCATTCTAAGAGCGGACAAGGCTTTGGATGCTGCCTTGCCCACTCATCCCGCCTACGGCTTAGAGGCAAAGTCCGGTTTGCCGCTGTCGAGATCCACTGGGATTGAAATATGCTCCTGCACGATCACCCAGCGACCTCGGACTTTGCGGTAGACATCGGTAACGCGCGTGGTGAGATCGACCGGGTCCCCCTTGGTCCCGGTCGCCACGATTCGTTGGATCGAATGGCCATAGGCAACGTCTCCCACCGGGACGACAGATAGATCTGTGATCTGATACTTCAGCGGACCCTTGGTGCTGCCGAGGAAGCCTTCCCAGTCCTTGCGGAACGCTTTCGCGCCAACATACTGGCGAGGTGGGATGACGTCGAACACGAACAGGCTTTCGTCTGGAATATACGCCTGCATGATCGCGTCGACGTTCCTTGCCTCAACGGCTGCTGACAATTTCTGCTCCAACGCCTCCAGCTGAGCTGTGTCGCTCGTGGCCGCGCATAGTGACGACGTGAAGCTGACGGCAACGACCAATGTCGCGAGCAAGCTGACACGGCTGTGCATGGTGCCTCTCCCCCCCCCGACGTCTAGCTAGGCGCCGGGCCGGATGTTGTGGTTGATGCGGAACAGATTGTCCGCATCGTACTTGTGCTTCAGCTTCAGGAGCCGGTTATAATTGGCACCATAAGCGTCGCGGGCGTGCGGATCAGCCTCATCCTCCAGGTAGTTGACATAGGCCCCTGTGGCCATGAATGGGCGCATGGCGTCCCAGCACTCGCGCGTCCATGCGACATTGCGTGGTGCCTCTGACGGCTCCGACCAGCTCGACAGCACCAGGAAATTGAACGGGTGCCGACGATGCGCGAATGCTGTCTCGGTTGGATCGACCCGCGAGACTGCTCCATGCACGCTCTCGAGCCATGGTCCGGTGGTATAGGGCGACGGTGCCGTCTGCGCGAAACGATGGAAGATCTCGATGGCCTCGTCTGGCAGGCTGCTGAGGAAGTTCGCCTTCCAATAGGCCTGGCGTCCCGGCGGGAACCACGGATCGAACATGCTCTGCATCTGCAGGTAGCTGATCGGCACGAACAGGTCGGCGATCGGCGAGCCAAACCGACGAAGCGGCGCGAGCACCTTCTCGCCATCGTCGAGTGAACCGCTGTAGCAGCCCGCAACAGCGACGACCGGAACGCCGTCGAGCGTGCAGATCCGTCCCATCTGCGTGCTCAACTCGTCGGGACCGGACAGAGCGAAGTCGCGATAGAATCGCAGCACGTCCTGTGTCTGATCGACCGGATAGAGCACGCCGCCACCGAACACGGGACCGAGTTCATGCAGTCGATACTCGAACGAGGTGACGATGCCGAAATTGCCGTTTCCGCCGCGCATTCCCCAGAACAGATCAGCATTTTCCTGCTCGCTTGCCTTAAGCAGGCGCCCATCCGCGGTGACGACGTCCATTGCGATCACGTTGTCGCACGCCAGGCCGTGCTTGCCGATCAGCCACCCCATGCCACCACCCAGCGTCAATCCGGCTATACCGGTCGTCGAGATCACACCCATGGTCGTCGCCAGCCCGAACGCCTGCGTCTCCCGATCGAACTCTCCGAGAGTGAGGCCAGGTTCGGCACGCACGGTGCGTGTTGCCGGATCAACGCGAATACCCTTCATCGCCGATAGATCGATCATGAGCCCATCGTCGCAGATCGCCTTGCCAGCGATGCTGTGGCCGCCGCCGCGCACAGCGACCGGAAGACGCTCCTCACGTGCAAAGCCAACGCACGTGATCACGTCGGCCGCACCGGCGCACCTTGCGATGAGCGCGGGACGACGGTCGATACTTTGGTTGAAGACGACGCGCGCCGCATCGTAGCCCGGCTCACCCGGCGCAAACGACGGGCCGCGTAATGAACTCCTGAATGCCGTCATCACAGCTTCGGAAACCATGCTCACGTTCCCCCTCCTGTTCTCGGCCTGCCAAATCGGTCCCGATAGCAAGGTTCGGCTGCCACGATATGGCGGTCTTCAGTGTTGCCTTATGGCGTGCGCCGCGCCCGCTTGGCCGGCACGGTGTTTTCCGCATCACAGCCGGTTTTACGATCCATGCAAGCCCATTATCTGTAGATCCGACGATCGTGGAACCGACTGACCGATATTGAACAATGGACTGGGATGCTCCGGCAATCGTGCTCGACGCACGGCCCTACGGTGAGGGCGATGCCATCGCGACAGTGATGACGGTGGAGCATGGCGCGCATCGCGGTCTGGCGCGCGGTGGCGCGGCGCGTGGCCGCACGGCGATCTGGCAGCCGGGAAACGTGATCCAGGCGCGCTGGGTGGCGCGGCTTTCCGAACAGCTCGGCTCGTTTACCGCAGAACTCGTGCATCCGGCCGCGGCGCTGGCAATGGACGATGCCCTGGTAATGGCCATGCTGTCGTCGGCGTGTGCGGTCGCGGAGGGCGCATTGCCGGAACGCGAACCGCATCCACGGGTGTTCGAAAGCCTGCTGCACCTGATTGCGCATTTGTCGCAGGGAGATGCAGTCCTCCCCGACCTGATCCGCTGGGAGACGGTGCTGCTGGCCGATCTGGGCTATGGCCTCGATCTGACCTGCTGCGCGGTCACCGGCGAGACGGCGGGCCTCGCCTTCGTGTCGCCGAAGACCGGCCGCGCGGTGACCGAGGCCGGCGCAGGCATCTGGACATCACGTCTGCTGCGCCTGCCGTCATTCCTGGTGGGCGGCAACGACGCGGCGTCGGCCGATTGGCGCGACGGGCTGCGACTGACCGGTCATTTTCTGGAGCGCGACGCCTTCGGGCATCACCATCGCCCGCTGCCGCTGGCGCGCCGGATGCTATACGACCGCGTTGCGGCCCTGGCCGCCGAATCGGAGCAGCAGGATGCCGGATGACCTGATTGGCCATATCGAGGACACGCGCCTCGCGGACGCCCTGTCCGAGCGGTACCTGGCCTACGCGCTTTCCACCATCATGTCGCGCTCGCTGCCCGACGTGCGCGACGGGCTGAAGCCGGTGCACCGGCGGCTGGTCTATGCGATGCATCTGCTGAGGCTGGATCCGACCGCCGGGTTTAAGAAATGCGCCCGCGTGGTGGGCGACGTGATCGGCAAGTTCCATCCGCACGGCGATGTCGCGGTGTACGACGCGCTGGTGCGCCTCGCCCAAGGCTTCGCCGCGCGCTACCCCCTGGTGGAAGGGCAAGGGAACTTCGGCAATATCGACGGCGATAACCCGGCGGCGATGCGCTACACCGAGGCGCGACTCACGGAAGTTGCTCGCGCGATGCTGGCAGGCATCGACGAGGACGCGGTCGATTTCCGTCCGACCTATGACGGCGAGGAACACGAACCCATCGTGCTTCCGGGCGCGTTCCCCAACCTGCTCGCCAACGGCGCGGCCGGCATCGCGGTGGGCATGGCGACCTCGATTCCGCCGCACAATGCCGGCGAGATCTGCGCCGCCGCAATCCTCCTGGTGCGCCATCCGAACGCGACAACGGCGGACCTGCTGGCCCACATGCCGGGCCCGGATTTTCCCACCGGCGGCGTGCTGGTCGAGGACCAGGCAGCGATCCAGTCGGCCTACGAGACCGGTCGCGGCGGCTTCCGCGTACGTGCCAGGTGGTCGGTGGAGAAAGGCAAGCACGGCACCTGGCAGATCGTCGTCGCCGAAATCCCGTATCAGGTGCAGAAGGCCAGGCTGATCGAGCAGATCGCCCAGCTGCTGGAAGAGCGCAAGCTGCCGCTGCTCGGCGACGTGCGCGACGAGAGCACCGAAGAGGTGCGCTTGGTGCTGGAGCCGAAGACGCGCGGTGTCGAGCCCGAAGTGCTGATGGAGACGCTGTTCCGCGCCACCCCCCTGGAGGCGCGTTTCCCGCTCAACATGAACGTGCTCGATGCGACGCGCACGCCTTTGGTGATGTCGCTGCCGCAGGTGCTGCGTGCCTGGCTCGATCATCGTCACGAGGTGCTGGTCCGCCGTACGCGCCACCGGCTTGCCGCGATCGAGCGGCGGATCGAGATCCTCGACGGCTACCTGCTGGTCTATCTGAATGTCGACGAGGTGATTCGTATCGTCCGCAACGAGGATGAACCGAAGCCACGGCTGATGCAGCGGTTCAAACTGACCGACACGCAGGCCGAGGCGATCCTGAACATGCGGCTGCGGTCTTTGCGCAGGCTCGAGGAGATGGAGATCCGCAAGGAGCACAAAGCGCTGTCGAAAGAGCGCAAGGACATCCAGTCATTGTTGAAGAGCGAGGCGCTGCGCTGGGACCAGATCGTCGCAGAGCTGGAGGACGTCAGGAAGAAGTTCGGGACGGGTGCTCTGGGTGCCCGGCGAACGGAACTCGGAGTAGCGCCACCCACGGTTGGGGTCGCAAGCGAGGCGTTCGTCGAACGTGAGCCGATCACCGTCATCTTGTCGGACAAAGGCTGGATCCGCGCGATGCGCGGCCATCTTGGCGAGGATGCCGAGTTGCGCTTCAAGGAAGGCGACAAGCTGAAGTTCCGCCTGCACTGCCAGACCACCGACCGGTTGACGTTGTTCGGTACCAACGGCCGCGCCTACACGCTGAAGGCCGGCGATCTGCCGCGCGGCCGCGGCGATGGCCAGCCGGTGCGAGTGCTCGCCGACCTCACCAACGAGGACGATGTCGCCGCGGTCTTCATCGCCAACGAAGGCGGGCGCTATCTGGTCGCGTCATCGACCGGCCGCGGCTTCGTCGTCCCGGCGGCAGAACTGGCGGCGGAGAAGCGTACCGGCAAGCAGGTGCTCAATCTGAAGCCCAAGGAAGAAGCGGCGCTGTGCGTGCCGGTCGAGGGCGACCACGTCGCGGTAATCGGCGACAATCGAAAGCTGCTGATCTTCCCGCTTGAGCAGGTGCCGGAGATGGCACGCGGCGGGGGCGTGATCCTGCAGCGCTACCGCGACGGCGGGCTGGCGGACGCAAAGGTGTTCCGCCTGGCTGACGGCCTAAGCTGGCGGCTAGGCGACAAGACGCGGACCGAGTTGAACCTGCGCGATTGGATCGGCGAACGCGCGCAGGCCGGGCGGTTGCCGCCGCATGGGTTCCCGCGGACGCCACGGTTCGGGTAAGAGTGGCACCCGTGGGTAACTAGGAACCAGTGTCGTGCAGCAGCCTGCTTCATACGCAAGTACTGTGGTTCCGACGCTGGTGTTTGCGACGTCCTGGTTCCTGATCGGCCTGATAATATTTGGCAGCCTGCACAGGCTGTGCCGCAGCAAGGACCAGCCGTTCTGGCGCAGGGACCTCAAGGTGGACCTGGTCTACTGGTTCCTCGCTCCGCTGCTGTATACCTATGTCGCCCTGGTCTTGCGGTCGTACGCGGTCGATTACGCGCACCTCGACCAGATGGCTGCATATGTTGGCCGCTCATTGGCCGACCAGCCGATCCTGGTGCAGGCCGCCATCATCCTGTTCATCACCGATCTGGTGCAGTACTGGGGTCACCGGTTGTTCCACCGGGACCCGCTGTGGCGGTTCCACAGCATCCACCACGCCCCGGAACAGGTCGACTGGCTCACCTCTGTGCGGATGCACCCGATCAACTTCATCCTCTACTCAACCCTGATCAACGTCATCATCAGTTTGGCTGGTTTCAGTCCAAGGGCAGTCATTGCGCTGCTGCCCTTCAACACGTTCTTTGGATTTCTGGTGCACGCCAACCTGAACTGGACGTTCGGGCCATTTCGCTACGTTATCGCGAGCCCGGTGTTTCATCGCTGGCACCATACCCATGCCGATCAGGGGGGCGATAAGAACTTCGCCCCAACCTTCCCGCTCCTCGATCTTTTGTTCGGTACCTTCTTCATGCCGAAAGACCGACTACCGTCCGTTTTCGGTATCAGTGGTCGAGCCGTGCCCAACCGTTTGCTGGGCCAGTTGCTGCATCCTTTGCTTCGGCGAGCGTCAGCTTGACGCCGCGCCGCGGACGTCATATCGCGCCCGCCAGCCTCGACAAGGCCTGATAGAGACAGGGAGTAATCCAAGATGCTGCTTTCCCGCCGCGGACTGCTGGGCAGCGCCGCCGCCATTTCGACCGCGCCCATCATCGGTGCCCGCGCGCAATCCAAGCCGGTGATCAAGCTTGGCGTGCTGACCGATCTCTCCGGCACGTACCGCGACAATACCGGCCCCACCTCCGTCGCCGCAGCACAACTGGCGATCGAGGAGATGAAGCCGCATCTCAGCTTCGACGTCGAACTGATCAGCGCCGACCATCAGAACAAGCCGGACGTCGCTTCGACCATCGCCCGGCAATGGTTCGATCAGGGAGTCGACGCCGCAATCGACGTGCCGACGTCATCAGTCGCGCTGGCGGTCGCGCAGGTGGCGAAGGAGAAGGACAAGATCATGCTCAACGCGTCGGCCACGGTCGCTGCGTTGACCTACGAGCAGTGCAGCCCGAATTCGATCGTCTGGAGCTTCGACACCTGGGAGAACGCGCATTCCACCGGCGGGGCGCTGATGGCGTCGGGCAACAAGTCCTGGTTCTTCATCACCGCCAACTATGCGTTCGGCCAGTCGCTCGCTGACCTGACCAAGGACGTGGTGCAGAAGGGCGGGGGCGAGGTGAAGGGTGATTTGCGCTATCCATTCCCCGATACCACGGATTTCTCCTCCTTCCTGACCCAGGCGGGGGCGAGTGGCGCCAAGGTGCTGGGATTTGCCAATGCCGGTCTGGATACCCAGAACTGCATCAAACAGGCGGCCGAATTCGGTCTGAACAAGCCGATGAAGATCGCGCCGCTGCTGCTGTTCCTCACTGACGTCCACTCGCTGGGGCTCGAGGTTTGCGGCGGACTGACCACGACAGAAACGTTCTATTGGGATCTGAACGACAGGACACGCGCCTTCACCAAGCGGCTGCTGCAGAAGACACCCAACAACTATCCGAACCAGGCGCACGCCAGCTCCTACGCGATTACACTACACTACCTGAAGGCGGCGCAGCAGATGGGGGCGGAAGAAGCTAAGAAGAGCGGTCGCGCGACGGTCGCCAAGATGAAGTCGATTCCAACCGATGATGATGCGTTTGGCGCGGGACGGGTCCGTGCCGACGGACGTGGCGAGTTCCCCGCCTATCTGTTCCAGGTCAAGACCAAGGCGGAGAGCAAGGGGCCGTGGGATCTGTACGCGCTGCAGCACACCTCACCGCCCTCCGAGG
>JBKPOG010000216.1:0-19009 GCA_046732975.1 Pseudomonadota bacterium | reverse complement strand
GCGCTGATACGTGGAGATGGCCTCGGCAAATCTGGCGCGACTGTAAAGCGAAAAGGCAGATGCACCCAGGACATAAGGATCGTTGGGATCAATTGCCGCCGCTTCGTTCAGAAGTTTGGCGGCGCGCTCAGGATCGCCTTGGCCCGAATAGGCCTGCAGATATTCAAGCTCATAGGCGAGGCCGGTCATAGCCAAGATGGATTTTGGATCGAGTTGCAATGCTTGCTGATACAGCGTGGTTCGTGCCGCGTGTTCTTCCGGGCCCATCGGATGGAGTCCCAGTGACCGGGCTCGAAGAATGAGGTCGAAGGCATCCGGATTTGTCGGTCGTTCCCGCTTGCTGCGAGCGCTCTCAAGATCCGATAACGCCACATTGAGCGTTTTGCCTATGCGATCGACGATTTCCTCCTGACCGGCACTGAGATCGGCCGATTTCCTGTCAAATCGGTCCGCCCAGAGATGCGCACCGGTTTCCGTGTCCACCAGTTGGCTGTTCACTCGCAGCCCATCGGTAAGCCTGCGCACGCTGCCTTCCAGCACGTAGCGAACACCAAGCTGCTCGCCGATCTTCCGCACGTCGGTTGACTTGCCCTGATAGGTATAGGCGGATTCGCGGGCGATCACGAACATCCCGGGCACACGCGAAAGATCTGTCGTCACATCTTCCGTGATTCCTTCGGCCAAGTAATTGTCTTTAGGATCCCCGCTGAGGTTGGCGAACGGCAGCACGACGATGGACAACCGAGGAGCCTTCGAAAGGCTGGCGCTCAGAGATGCGTCGGCGTGATCTGTCACGGCGGGAAAGGTCGTGGCGATCTGAATTGTCCTTGCGTGCAGCCACCACCAGGCAGCACCACTCGCCGCAATGAGCAGCACGCCGCCCGCCAACGACAAATTGAACCAGCGACTCCAGGGACGCGGGGTGACCGAGGCCGGTGGCTGCGCGATTGCGCCCGGATCGAGCCGCAGTACGAACGCCTCTACCGGCCGCGATATGTTCTTCAGCGTCAGCTCGCCGATCGGTTCGAACACGCGGTCGAGTCGACCGTGCACGTGATCGCGTACGCTGCGCGATACGCAGATTCCGCCGACAGGACATGCCGCTTCGAGCCGTGCAGCGATGTTGACGCCATCGCCATGCAGGTTCGTGCCATCTGGAATCACATCACCGATGTTGATGCCTATTCGGAAGCGGATGCGTCGATCCGGCGGCTGGTCGCCGTCGTAGACGGGAACCTGTTGCTGCACCCTGACAGCGCATCGCACTGCACCGTCGATACTGTCGAACGCGATCAGCAGGGAATCTCCGCCGGTCTGCACCACCCTGCCGCCGTACTCGCGGATCGCGGGGTCGATGAGTGCGCGCCGAAGGGTGCGAAGGCGGCGCAGGGTGCCGGCATCGTCAAGACTGATGAGCCGGCTGTAGCCAACCATATCGGCGTAAACGACAGCGATGAGCCGACGGCTACCCGCGGTCTTGCCGGTGCGGTCGAGTCCGCTGCCAATGTCGCTCACGCGACAAGACTACCACGCTTGGCGCGTGTGCGGCGACATTCTGCGCTCGGCCTGCCGAGACCGTTGGTCCATGTTGCTGTTGAAGCAGAGAGGCCGGCTTCGAGCCGGCCTTCTTACATCGCAGTCCTGTTCAGCGGTGATCTCTCAGTTGCCGCCGCCGGTCTCATCGGGCGGGAAAAGCCAAGTGCCCCGATGCGACCTTGCAAAGAAGTATTGAGGCGATGCAGCGGTGCGCGCCATCGCGACGGGTCGGACGTTCTGCGCGGGCGCCTGCGCCACGACACCGGCCACCTGGGTGAACTGACTGTTGGGGCCCACCCCCTCGCCCTCGCCAGCGTAGGCCACGCCGAAAGCGTTCAGGCTCATCACGGCGCCGACGGCAAACAGCATGGTCTTCACTGTCTCTCTCCTCCTGGCTGGCGTTCTGCCCGTGGGCGGAGAATGACGAAGGACAGTCCCATCGGCTCTGAAGCGCTTCACAGCGCCGCATTGGCAGCCGTCGATTGTTCCTGCGCCAGCGCGAGGTCAGGTTGCAGTGCAGCCATCAGGGCGCCCGGCTCGGGCTCGCTGTACACCGTGACCAGGTCGACGCTGGCCAGGCTGGCCAGCATGCCGGCGCGCGCCGCTTCAGGCTGCGTTGCGCCCGCCAATGGCGACTTCAGCCCAACCACCAGCCGATCGCAGTCCTCGCGTGCCTGCTCCAGGCGTTGCAGATCCTCGGGCAGCAGCGGATCGAAACCGCCAGCAATGAAGCCGACCCGCCAGCCCTTGTGGTGCCAGCGCTGCACATGCTCGACGGCGGCATCGCGCGAGACGATCTTGCGCAGCGCACCGCTCTGCGGGGACAGCGCCGCAATCAGGTCCGCTTCGCGCACCACCGCAGTCCCGATCTTCCCGACGACGACACCGGCAGCGATGTTGGCAAGCCGCACCGCAACCGGCAGGTCCACGCGTGCAGCGATGCCGGCGGCCAACACGGCCACAGCCGTGTCTCCTGCACCGGCAATGTCGTACACCTCGGCTGCCTCGGCCGGGAAATGCAGCGCGCCATTGTCGTCCAACAGGGTCATGCCGTCGTTGCCGCGGGTCACCAGCACCGCGCCGAATCCGTGCCGTTGGCGGAGCGCCGTGGCCGCCGCGACAATGGCCGCCTCGCAATGGACCGGCATCCCGGTCGCTTCGGCCAGGTCGGTGCGGTTCGGCACGATGAAATCGGCGCCGGCATAGCGGGAGTAGTCGGGGCCTTTCGGATCGACGATGACCTTGCGGCCCGCTTCACGCGCAGCCCCGATCAACTGGGCGGGCAACTCGCCGGCGAACAGCCCTTTGTGGAAGTCCGACAGCACCGTGACGGAGGTCGCAGCCATCGCGTCGCGGGCGATCCTCAGGAGCCGCTCCCCGAGGCGAGGCTGGATCGGCGAGGTCTCCTCGCGATCGGCGCGCAGCAGCTGCTGACCAGCGGCGAGCATCCGGGTCTTGAGCGTGGTGGTGCGGCCGCCTTGCACCAGGAGCCAGGGTTCGACGTTCGGCTGACCGCCAATCAAGCCAGTGAGATCGGAACCGGCCTGGTCGTCCCCGACAACCGAAATGAATGCCACGGCCGCCCCAAGCGCGGTGAGGTTGCGCACAACATTGCCGGCACCGCCCGGCATTGCCAGCTCGCGCTCGACGGTCAGGATCGGAACCGGCGCCTCCGGACTGATCCGATCGACTGCGCCGTATACATAACGGTCGAGCATCACATCGCCGACCACCAGCACGCTGGTGCGGCTCAGCAGACGCACTGCCTCGGTTAGCTGCGCCGTCTCGCTCTGCTTCATGGAGCTGCCGTAATCCAGGGAGTTCGGTTACACAAGCGCGTTAAGCCGTAATGAAACCGAGACGGTCCTCCTCCAGTACCGCGCATGTCAGCACCCCGCCCATTACCGCTCCAGTATCGATTCCGATCCGATTCGAGCGTATCACTGGTTCTTGCCGAGGCGTGTGACCGTGCACAACCACCGGACCGAATGTCACCTGGGACGACAGGAACGGCTCGCGGATCCACATCAGGTCGTGCCGGCTCTGCCGCTCCAGCGGGATCCCGGGCCGAATACCCGCATGCACGAATAAATAGCCTCCCGCTTCGTGGCACACCGCAAGGTCGCGCAGGAACAGCAGGTGGGGAATGGGCAAGTAATTGGGCCACTCGCGAGGCTGCGCGGAGCGCGGGACACCCCAGCTCAGCAGCGAATCGGCACCGCCATTGGCGAGCCACAGCTCGGTCGTTTCGGCATCACTGCTGACAAGCGCGGCCAGCATCATGTGCTCGTGGTTGCCCATCAGGTTGACCGTGAGGGTCCCGGGGAGCGCCTCACCGTTGGCCAATCGCGCCACCACGCCGGCGCTGTCCGGCCCCCGATCGACATAATCGCCCAGATGGACCAGCACGGCGCTATCGGTTGGGCGTTCAGTCAGGTCGGTGCCGATCAGCTCGTGCAGAGCCACGAGTCGGTCCAGGCACCCATGCACGTCGCCAACGGCATAGACCCGTTGGCCGGGAGGCAGGCTGGCCGGGGCCGGGATGAAATCGATCATAGACGCACAACCTAGGTACCCATGCACAAATCGCCAATTCCCCGTGCGCATGAGACGGGATATCCCCGGCCCATGAACGGCATCCGAGTCAGCCATTTGACCAAGCGATACGATGATACCTTGGCTGTGGACGATATCAGTTTCACCGTCCCCCTCGGATCGACGGTCGGTCTGCTGGGCGGCAACGGCGCCGGCAAGACCACGACCATCGGCATGCTGCTGGGATTGCTGATCCCGACCGCCGGCACCATCGAGGTGCTGGGTCATGACATGGGACGCGAACGCTTCCCGGCACTGGCGCGGATGAATTTCTCCTCGCCCTATGTCTCGCTTCCGCAGCGGCTGTCCGTGGCAGAGAACCTGCGGGTGTATGGCCATCTGTACGACGTCCCGCAGCTGGAGCGACGGATTGCCGCGTTGGCTTCGGAGCTGGAGCTGGTTGACCTGCTCGATCGGCCTGCGGGCAAGCTGTCGGCGGGACAGAAGACTCGCGTCGCATTGGCGAAGGCATTGATCAACCGGCCCGAATTGCTGCTTCTGGACGAGCCGACCGCCAGTCTTGACCCGGATACCGGCGACTGGGTGCGCACCTGGCTGGAGCGCTACCGCGAGGAGAGCGGCTGCACCATCCTGCTTGCCTCGCATAACATGGCGGAGGTGGAGCGGCTCTGCTCCGACGTACTGATGCTCAAACGCGGGCGGATCGTGGATCGCGGCAGCCCTCAGGATTTGCTCGATCGATACGGGCGGGACGACATGGAGGACGTATTCCTCGACATTGCCCGCGACCGCCGCCAGGCCATTCCCGCGTGATGTCCGGATCAAGCTCACGGGCTGCCGCCCGCCGCATCTGGGGGCTGTTATATCGCCACCTGGCACTCTATCGACGCTCGTGGCCCCGGCTGCTGGAGCTGGCTTATTGGCCGGTGCTGCAGATGTGCATTTGGGGGTTCACCGCGAGCTTCCTGGCAACCCGCCTGGGCAACACAGCGGCGATTGCGGGGGCGACCCTCCTGGGCGGCGTATTGCTGTGGGAGGTGGCGTTGCGCAGCCAGATGGGGGTCGCGATCAGCTTCATGGAGGAGATGTGGTCGCGCAACCTGGGACACCTGTTCGTCAGCCCCACGCGACCGTGGGAATTGGTCACGGCTTTGCTGCTTGTCTCTGTAGTTCGAATGCTAGGCGGCGTGCTGCCGGCGCTGCTGGTCGCCTGGCTGCTGTACGCCTACAACCTCTTCGCATTAGGCCCGGTGGTGGTGCTGTTCTTCATGAATCTCATGATGTTCGGCTGGGCGGTGGCGCTTGGCGTGGTGTCGCTGATCCTGCGGCACGGTGCTGGTGCCGAGGCACTCGCCTGGTCGGTGCTGTTCGGGCTGACGCCGTTCTCAGCGGTGTTCTACCCGATCGCCGTGTTGCCGCACGTCCTGCAGCCGATTGCGCTGGCGCTGCCGTCAGCACACGTGTTTGAAGGGATGCGCGGCGTGGTGCTCCAAGGCGCCGTGCGCTGGGACCAGCTGATTGCCGCGTTTGCGCTGAACGCGGTCTGGATGGCTGGGGCTGCAACGCTGTTCGGCCGCCAGTTCCGCCAGGCGCGGTTACGGGGTGCGTTGCTGAGCATTGGGGAATGATGGCCGGATCATGTCTCAGATCATGTCCGGCCATGACAGCGGAAGGCCTGGCTGTCGCCCGGAACCATCTATGAGCGAGACCCGCTTCTGGCTGATCCGCCACGCCATCGTGGACGAAAACGCGCGCGCGATGCTGTACGGCGTGATGGACGTCCCGCTATGCGAAACCAGCCTGCTGGAGCAGGCGCCGATGTATAATGCTCTGGCGGCGCGGCTACCACGGCCTGCTGCCTGGAAGGTTACGCCGCTGTCGCGCACACGTCGCACCGCGGATGCAATCTTTGCCGCCGGATATCCGCGTGTCGAACCGGAAGTCGAAGCGGCGCTGATCGAGCAGAGCCTTGGCGAGTGGCAGGGCCTGCCGCACGCCGAGCTGCCGGCGCGACTGACGCTACCGAAGCATGCGTTCTGGCCCCTAGCGGGACATGAGCGGCCGCCCGGCGGAGAGACGTTGTCTGAGGTCATCGACCGGGTTGGCGAGAGTTTGGAGCGGCTGGCGGCGCGGCATCCTGACGAGGATGTGGTGATCGTCAGCCATGGTGGAGCGATCCGCGCGGCTGTGGCGTATTGTCTGCGCATCGGGGCCGACAACGCACTGCATCTGACGGTACAGAACCTGTCACTGACCCGGCTGGAACGCACTGACGAAGGCTGGCGGGTGGTCTGCGTCAATGAGCTGCCGGGATATTAGTGCGACTTCGCACGCCGAATCGGCTTCTCGCGGCATATCACTGGCGAAGCTTGATGAATCTGCCGTTTATCGATCACAATCCGGCCGCGAATCCAGGCCGACGTGCTATGCGCCCGATCCGGGGCGCATAGCGTCTGCCATGTCGGGGAGACAATCATGATCCGCATCTTGCTGGTTGCCGCCGTGCTGGGCCTGACGGCGTGGCTCGTGCCGCTGCCGGCGCAGGCCCAAACGGATGAACAGAGCCTGGTGGACCGGGCGACGCTCGCGCTGCAGGACCTGATGACACAAAGCGTCACTGACGATCCGCGGAAGTTGCTGCAGCGGGCGCGGGCGGTGATGATCTGCCCCCGGGTGTTCAAGGCTGGCTTCTTCTTCGGCGGCGAAGGCGGCGACTGTGTGCTGCTGGCCCGGGCAGGAAACGGCACTTGGTCCTACCCCGCTTTCTACGGCATGGGTAGCGGCAGCTTTGGCCTGCAGATCGGTATCCAGGACGCGCAGTTCATCATGATGATCATGACCGAGAAGGGGCTGCGCGCGATCCTGGACAGCCAGCTGAAGCTAGGCGCCGATGCCTCGTTGGCAATCGCCACGATCGGCGCTGGGATCCAAGGCTCGACGACGAGTGCGTTCGGGGCGGATATCGTTGCCTTCTCTCAGACCCGCGGCCTGTATGGCGGCATCTCGCTGGAAGGCAGCCTGATGGGTCAGCGCAGCAGTTGGAACAAGGCCTATTACGGGCAGGAGATGGGCAGCCAGCAGATCGTCGTAAACATGCAGGGGGCCAATCCTGGAGCCGATCCGCTGCGTGACGTGCTGACCAAGTATGGCACCGAGCAACGCCAGGCGGCCGCGGTGACGACGAACCCTCAGCCAGCGACCACTGCAGGGGGGATGCCGACCCAGCTCAGCCCGCCACGAGGCTCGGTCCAGCAACAGACCCTGCCACCACCAAGGTAGTGGATTGAAGTTTGCTCTTGCACCTCTCGCAATTGTTGTGCTGATGATCGACGCATAACGGCCGCGGGCAGCGCTGGCGGGATGGCCGGAAGAAGCAGTTGCGCATGAGGAGAAGCGCAAATGGCGGATTCCTCCGTTCTCGGCACATGCGATGTCCTGTGTCAGGAACTCGATGAGATCGAGCGGCGCCGCCGGCGTCGTGCCGATGCGACGGCTGATCGCAAGCCAGACGACCTGGAAACGCACGAGCAGCGCGCACGCTGTCTTTCGCTCACCGGGCTATGTTTGTCGGGCGGCGGCATCCGTAGCGCTGCCTTCTGTCTCGGCGTGCTGCAAGCCCTGGCGGAGAAGTGCTTGCTCCGCCAGTTCGACTACCTGTCCACTGTCTCCGGCGGCGGCTTTATCGGGGGCTGGCTGCAGCTACTGATACGGGACTTGGGCGGTGTGAGCAGCGCTGAAAGCGCTATGACACAACCTCGGCCGGAAGCGTTGCGGCGGCTGCGCGCCTATACGAATTACCTGACACCACAGACCGGACCACTTTCCGTCGATACTTGGACCGGGATCGTACTGTATATACGCAACCTGTTGATCAACTGGGCGATATTCGCTCCCCTGTTTCTTCTGCTGACGCTGGTCCCGCTGATTTATCGTACTGCGATCGGTGTGTGCAGTGAATCCGAGTGGACGAATGCTGCCTTGCTGGCCGGCGCGGGTGTGGTGCTGCTTTACGGAGTGGTGAGAGCCTGCGACCTGCTGCCGAGCCACCGACCACCTCATTCGGCCGAAGATCCAAGGCCCAACTATGCGACCGTCAGCAGCATCCGCTGGGGGATTGTCTACCCAGCTCTGGCCTGGACGCTATTGCTTCCATGGCTCCTGGATTTCGCCGAAGAGTGGCTCGGCAAACTTGTCAATGACATTCCCTGGCTGGCGTATCACACGCTCTGGGTCGTCCCTGTTGTCTACCTGTTGCTGATGACCTTAGGCTATCGCCTGGCTTGGTGGTTGCAGTCTCATCGCGAAGATCCAGGCATTCTATTGTTCAAGGCGAATTTTGCTCGCTGGATACTGGCCAGCGTAGGCGCGGCCTTGCTCACCTGGTTGGTGCTCAGAACCGGCCACGCGATCTTGTCGGAGTTGCGGGAGTTCCGATTGGATACGGCCACCGCACTGACCGTGCTGGCGCCGCTGGCCTTGGCGGTTGTGCATGTGCTGCAGACATCGCTTTACATCGCGTTGCGGCGCGAAACGCATTTTGCCGATCTCGACCGAGAATGGCTGGCGCGCGTCAACGCGATGATCTTGCGTGTGGCTGCCGGCTGGACTGTGTTCGCGCTGTGCTGCCTGATACTTCCGGTTCTGGTCAGCATGGTCAACTGGGATCCCCAGGGTTTCGCCACCTGGAGCGCAGGTCGTATCTCGGCGTTCGGTTCGGCGACCGCCCTCATCGGTGGCTTTGCTGCATGGCTGGGCAAGATCTGGCCCTCGATCGAGTCGCTTGCCAGCAAGCCAGCAAACCGGGATCGACTGCGTGCCTATCTACCGGTGGCGCTTGGCGTTTTGTTCGGTGCCTGCCTTTTGGTCGTATTCGGCGGTGTGCTGAATTTCGTGTTGGCACAGCTCCAGCTTGCGATTGCCAATGCGCAGCAGATCCAGGTGACAGAGCAATCGCCATGGCTGCCGTTGGTCCTGCAGGCGATCGTCGCGACGGTGCTGTTCATCGGCGTCACGACTTTCCAACATGTCAATGTCAACCGATTTTCAATGCACGCCGTCTATCGCAATCGGCTGACGCGTGCCTTTCTCGGTTCGGCGCGCAACAGACGCCAGCAGGATCCATTCACTGGCTTCGATCTTGCGGACAACGCGCCGCTATCGGCGTTGTTGGATAACGGCAACAGCCTGTTCCCTGTCATCAACATGACGCTGAACATCACCGCGGGCAAGAACACGGCCTGGGGCGAGCGTCAGGCGGCTTCGTTCACTGCCACACCGTTGGCCTCGGGTTCGGCCGACCTGCGTCACCCCGGGCAGAATCCAAGTGAGATCGACCCGCGCGGCGCCTTCGTGCCGACAAATCGCTACGCCGGGTTAGAGACCTTGAAGGATCGTCCAAGGGACGCGTCAGAGTCCGGCCCCGGACTCGGCAGCGCGCTCACAGTATCCGGTGCGGCCGTCAGCCCGAGTTGGGGCTATCACTCATCGCGCATCGCCGCTTTCCTGATGACACTGTTCAATGTGCGTCTGGGTGTCTGGCTGCCCAATCCCGCGAAGGCAACCGCGGACGAGTTGCGACTGGCACGGCCACGCAACTCACTCACGGCGCTGATCAATGAAATGCTCGGCGCGACGACCGATGAGTGCCAAGCGATTTATCTGTCGGATGGTGGCCACTTCGAAAATCTCGGGCTCTACGAAATGTTTCGCCGTCGCTGCAGCCTGCTGCTCGTGGTAGATGCGGGCGCAGATGAAGCCTGCTCATTGTTCGATCTAGGCAACGCGATCCGTAAATCGGAGATCGACTTAGGCATCAGAGTGCAAATGCGCGAACCAATGGGCCTGTACGCGCGGAGCCGGCTCGACGGAGAAGGCAAGCCAGATCCCGCCCCGGTGGGCTTTGCTGTCGGCGAGATCGATTACGGCGGCGGTCATCGCGGGCGCCTGATCTATCTGAAGCCGTGCTTTCTGCCGAATATACCAGCCGACGTGCGTTCCTACGGCGCCGAGCACAAGACGTTCCCGCATGAATCCACGCTCGATCAGTGGTTCAGCGAAAGTCAGTTTGAGAGCTATCGCATGCTGGGGCGCTACCAGATGCAGGCGCTCTTGGAGGGGGTTAGCCCTGGCGATCTAGCTGGGATGTTTGATCAGCAGTGGCCAACGACAAGCACCGAGTTGCGGATCGCCGCCGAGTGATCGGGCGAACGCTGCAGATAAAGGTGACCCTATGATAGGCGCGGTCACCCGCCGGTGACGCTCATGTGCCTTGCCACCGCTGGTCGGTCGTGACGGCGGTCGATAATGAAATCGTGTCCCTTCGGCTTGCGGCTGATTGCCTCGCGAATCGCATCCTCCAACTCGGCATCAGAGGCGCCGTTGCGCATCACCTGCCGAAGATCGGCATCGTCGTCCTGGCCGAGACACATAAAGAGCGTCCCGGTGCAGGTCAGTCGCACCCGGTTACAGCTCTCACAAAAATTGTGGGTCATCGGCGTGATGAAGCCTACCCGCCGTCCGGTCTCCGGCACATTGAAGTAACGCGCCGGTCCGCCGGTCCGGTAATCCGTGTCCTCGAGCGTCCAGCGGCGGCGCAACCGCGAACGGACGATTGAGAGCGGCAGGTACTGTTCGGTGCGATCGCCGGTGATATCGCCCATCGGCATGGTCTCGATCAAGCAAAGGTCGAAACCATGATCGCCGCACCAGGCGATCAGGCTGTCGAATTCGTCCTCGTTGACGCCTTTCATCGCCACGGCGTTGATCTTGATCGCCATCCCGGCGTCCTTGGCCGCAAAGATCCCGTCGAGCGTCGAGCCGATCTTGCCCCACCGAGTGATCGTGGCGAACTTGTCGGGATCAAGCGTGTCGAGTGACACGTTGATCCGGCGCACGCCTGCTTCGAACAGGCCGCCGGCCATCTTCGCCAGCTGCGTGCCGTTGGTGGTTACCACCAACTCCTTCAGACCGCCCTCGCCCAATCGAGCACCCAGGCTCCGGAACAGTGTCATCACATCACGCCGCACCAGTGGCTCCCCGCCGGTGATGCGAATCTTGTTGGTGCCTAGGCGTATGAAGGCCGCGCAGACCCGGTCCAGCTCCTCCAGCGTCAGCAGGTCACGCTTGGGAAGGAAGCTCATGTCCTCCGCCATGCAGTAGACGCAACGGAGATCGCAGCGGTCAGTGACCGACACGCGCAAGTAGGTAATTGAGCGGCCAAACGGATCGATCATGCGATATGACTTGCGCCATAGTGCCTGAGGGTTCAAGGGCGGGTCCCCTCGGGCAATTCCTCGCCGAACGTTTGGACCGTTTTGGTGAACGGAGGCCGGTCTGCCCTGGAAAGCCGCAAATCGTGCGTTAAGCTATTGATATACGTGTGCAGTTCCCCGGGAGAAGGGATCGTCATGTCCGGCACTCAAGAGCTGCTTCGCCTGGCCGAATTACTTTGCGTCCGCCTGTGTCACGATCTTAGCGGCCCGCTGGGGGCGCTGATCGGCATACTTGATCTTGCTCGTGAAGAAGTTCCGGACAGCGAGACGGTCAGTCTCGCCGAGGAGACTGCCGGGGAACTTGCGCAGCGGCTGAAGCTGCTGCGGGCGGCCTGGGGACGCGCGAGCGACAATCTGGACAAAGCGCGCCTTCAGGAGTTTGCCGCGGGGGTGGTGTCGGGGCGCCGCGTGCAGCTCGATTTGGACGGTTTGGCACCAAACCGGTTGTTCTCGCCTGAGGCCGGGCGCGTGCTGCTGAACCTGCTGCTGCTAGCAGCAGAATGTTTGCCAGGCGGCGGCATGATCGCGCTGGCCGACGCACCATCGAATGGCGTCCTGCTGACCATATCCGGGGCGCGCGCTGGCTGGCCGCCCGGCTTCAGCCGCTGGCTGACCGATTCGGACGCCGCCGTCGAAGCGATCCTCGCCGACCCGCGCCGCCTGCAGGCGCCGCTGACCGCTCTGCTGGTTCAGGGTTGTGGCTACCGGCTGTCCATGCTCATGCCGGCATCGGCGGTGGGCGAGTCCGAGCTGTCGCCACCACTGTTGCTCTCCATGGGACCATAGGCGCTCTCATTTACTGATTCTTCGCCAGCGTAGGGTCAGGATAGCCCACCGTCCGGCGCCCCCGCCCGGCGGCGAGAGGGCTGCCATGGACGATTTGATCGCCGATTTCCTAACGGAAACCAACGAGAGCATCGCCGACCTCGACGTTGCCCTTGTGAAACTGGAGCAGACACCGGACGACAAGGAGACGCTGTCCCTGATCTTCCGGCTGGTGCACACAATCAAGGGGACCTGTGGCTTTCTTGGCCTGCCACGGCTCGAGCGGGTCGCGCACGCCGCAGAGAACGTGCTGGGCAAGATACGCGACGGGGTGCTCGCCGCTACCCCCGATACCGTCACGCTGATCCTCTCAGCACTGGACCGCATCAAGTTGATCGTGGCCGGCCTGGCGGCAACCGGAAACGAGCCGGCAGGTGACGATGGCGCACTCGTCGAGGCGCTGAACGCAACCGCAGCCGGAGAGGTGCCGAAGGTATCAGAACCGATTGTACTGGCCGAGCCCGAACCTGAGCCAGAGCCCGAGCCTGAGGACGTGCCAGCCGCTGATTCGCCCCCCAGCCCCCCGGTGGCAGAAAAGCCGGCATCCGCCCCTGCATCCCCCGCCGTGGCTGCGCCTGATCCGGCGCCGCAAGCCGAACCGGTTTCCGCCGCTCAGACGATCCGGGTCACCGTTGATGTGCTGGAAGACCTGATGACCCTGGTCAGTGAGCTGGTGCTCACGCGCAACCAGCTCTTGCAGCTTGCGCGTAGCCAGGAGGAGAATACCGGCTTCGCGGTTCCGCTGCAGCGCCTGTCGCACATCACCTCCGACCTGCAGGAAGGTGTGATGAAGACCCGCATGCAGCCCATCGGCAATGCGTGGAACAAATTGCCTCGCCTGGTGCGTGACCTTGCGCGCGAAACGGGCAAGAAGATCGAACTTAATATGCTCGGTGCGGAAACCGAGCTCGACCGACAGGTCCTGGAACTGATCAAGGATCCGCTGACGCACATGGTGCGCAACAGCGGCGATCACGGTCTGGAGTCGCCGGCCGACCGACGCGCCGCCGGCAAATCAGAGACGGGGCGCATTACGCTCAACGCCTTCCACGAGGGCGGACACATCATCATCGAGATCTCCGACGATGGTCGTGGCCTGCCACTCGACAAAATCCGCGCCAAGGCGGTGAAGAATGGTCTGGCGACCGAGGCCGAACTCGCCGCGATGGGCGAAACGCAACTGCAGCGCTTCATCTTCCGACCGGGTTTCTCCACCGCGACCGTTGTCACGGCCGTTTCGGGCCGCGGTGTCGGCATGGACGTGGTGAAGACCAATATCGAGAAAATCGGTGGAACCATCGACCTGAAAAGCGTGGCCGGTCAGGGAACCACCTTCACCATCAAGATCCCGCTTACACTCGCCATTGTCTCGGCGCTTATCGTAGAGGCCGCCGCCGAACGCTTCGCCATTCCCCAGATCAGCGTCGTTGAACTGGTGCGTGCCAAGAAGGAAGCGGGTCGCGGCCATAACCAAGCCGGCTCGGAGCCGATGATCGAGCGGATCAACGACACCCCGGTTCTACGCCTGCGCGACCGGCTGCTGCCCCTGGTCAATCTTAATGAGCTGCTGGCATTGGGCAACTCGGAGAATAATGACACTGGTGCCTACATTGTCGTCACCCAGGTTGGTACCAACACCCTTGGCATCATCGTCGACCGCGTGTTCGACACCGAGGAAATCGTGGTGAAGCCGGTGGCGCCGATTCTGCGCCACGTCACGATGTTCAGCGGCAATACCATTCTTGGTGATGGCTCGGTGATCATGATCCTTGATCCAAATGGCATCGCCCGCGCCACCGGCATCGGCGGCGGCGCCAGCGGCGATGCGAAGGCGATATCGTCCAGTTCGGCAGAGGCGCTGCATACCACCGAGCGCACCGCGATGCTGTTGTTCCTTGCCGGCGGTGACCAGAAGCTCGCCGTGCCGCTCGGATTGGTGGCGCGGCTCGAGGACATACCGCACGACAAGATCGAGATCTCCTGTGGTTCACCGGTCACGCAATACCGCGGCAAACTCATGCCCCTCGTAGCCATGTCGAGCGGCGTAGACGCTGACAAGCCGCGGCAGCCGGTACTCGTGTTCAACGATGGCGACCGCACCATGGGCCTGATGGTCGATGAAATCGTCGATGTGGTCGAAGACCGGTTGCATATCGAGTTGTCCGGCTCGCGGCCTGGCCTGCTCGGTTCCGCGGTGATCGGTGGGGTCGCCACCGATGTCATCGACACTGGCTACTGGCTGACGCAGGCCTGGCAGGATTGGTTCCACCGCGCGCCCGAAGCGGATACCGCAGCCAAGGCACGGCATGTCCTTGTGGTCGAGGACAGTGACTTCTTCCGCCAGTTGCTGACGCCGATGCTGGGTGCTTCGGGCTATCATGTTACCCCGGCATCAAGCGCGGCAGAGGCGCTGCACTTGCGCGAGGCGGGTGCGATGTTCGATGTGATCGTGTCGGACATCGCTATGCCCGACATGGACGGCCTCGACTTCGCTCGCGCGGTGCGCGCCAACGGTGCGTGGTCGAAGCTGCCGATGATTGCGTTGTCAGCGCGTGCAGACCCGGCGGATATCGAGGCAGGTCGCGATGCGGGGTTCACCGACTATGTCGCCAAGTTCCAACGTGACGCACTGATCACCAGCCTACATCAGTGCCTGTCGGAACCGATTGCCGCGTAGATAGACGTGTCGCATTCCCCTTCCTTTTGCGGAAACGGGGTTGGTAAGGGCGGTGCCGTGTCTGGCAGCCCCTCCATAAACTCTTCCGCCAGGGCAGGGGCGAAATGAAGGGACCAAGCATGACAACCGATGTCCTGGAACGCCCTGCCGCAGTGGACGATGAGGAGGAGCGGGCATTCGTCACACTGACGGTCGCCAACCAGCTTTGCGGCATCCCGGTTCTGGGAGTGCGTGACATTCTGGGTGAGCACAAGATCACCCGCATCCCACTGGCGCCCCCCGAAATCGCCGGTAGTCTCAACCTGCGCGGCCGCATCGTGACTGCGATAGACCTCCGCCAGCGTCTGCGCCTGCCAGCCGCTCCGGCGGATCAGCCTCGCATGTCGGTTGTCGCCGAGCAGGGCGGCGAACTCTACGCGTTGTTGGTGGATCAGGTTGCCGAGGTCATGAGCCTCAAGGCCAGTTCGTTCGAGCGCAATCCGCCGACGTTGCCACCCCTTTGGGCACAGTTCAGCAGCGGCATCTATCGGCTCGATGGAGCGCTGCTCGTGGTGCTGGACGTAGGCAAGCTGCTGGCACTGAACGAAGCCGCTTAAGGATCGTTGTATGGCACGCCTTTGCCTGGTGGTTGACGACAGCCGCGTCGTGCGCAAGGTGGCTCGCCGTATCCTGGAGGCGCATGGCTTCGCCGTTGTCGAGGCTGGCGATGGACAACAGGCGCTGGATGCCTGCCGCACGCAGATGCCCGATTGCGTGCTGCTGGACTGGAACATGCCGGTGATGAACGGTCTGGATTTCCTCAAGCAGCTACGCGCCGAGTACGGACCAGAGAAGCCGCCGGTGGTGTTCTGCACGACCGAGACCGAGATGACGTCGATTGAGCAGGCAATCGCCAACGGGGCACAAGAATACATCATGAAGCCGTTCGACGAGGACATCCTCGTCAGTAAGTTTGCGCAGGTTGGATTGCTGTGATTGCCCCTGGCCGCATCAGAGCGGAAGCGGTGGGCTCACAGCCTGTGCGCGTGATGGTCTGCGATGATTCGGCGGTTATCCGTGGCGCCGTCTCGCGCATGCTGGAGGCTGACCCGGCAGTGCAGGTGGTGGCTCGCGTTGCCAACGGTCAAATGGCGCTCGACGAGTTGAAGCGCACGTCGATCGATGTGGTGGTACTCGACATCGAGATGCCGGTGATGGACGGCATGACGGCATTGCCGCTGCTGCTGCGTGCCGATCCCGGACTTAAGGTTGTCATGGCGTCCACTCTGACTACGCGTGGCGCGGACATCGCATTACGTGCAGTGAGGCTGGGCGCGGCCGACTATGTACCCAAGCCCACGGCGGTTACCGGTGATGAGGTGTTCCGGCGCGAGCTGGTGGAGAAGGTCAAGGCACATGGCCGCATGCGACGCCGCCTCATTCAGTCGACGGCGCGCGACGTATCAGTCCTTCGTCTGCGTCCCGTCGCAACCACGGCACCTAGACTACTTGCTGTAGGAAGTTCCACCGGTGGCCCTCAGGCGCTGTTCACCTTGGCCCAAGGCTTGGGCAAGACCTTGAACGTACCGGTGGTGATGACGCAGCACATGCCGGCAACCTTCACGCCGATTCTGGCTGAGCACATCACGAAGCTGGGCGGCATGCCCTGCGCCGAGGCGAAGGAAGGTGAGGCACTGGTGCCAGGCCGGATCTATCTTGCACCCGGAGATCGGCATCTGCTGATCAATGCCGCGCGCAACGGCTTGCAAGCGCGGCTGAGCAGCGATCCGCCGGAAAATTTCTGCCGTCCTTCGGTCGATCCGATGCTGCGCAGCGCCGCGACGGCGTGCGACGGACGCGTGTTGGTGACGATGTTGACAGGGATGGGACAGGATGGGTTAGCCGGTACGCGCAGAGTGATCGAATCTGGCGGCAGCGCAGTGGCGCAGGACGAGGCGACCAGCGTCGTCTGGGGCATGCCCGGCGCCATCGCCCAGGCGGGCTTGTGCCATGCCGTACTGCCGCTGCCTCGCATTGCACCCAAGCTCCTTGAGTTGCTGCGGACGGCGCGCACATGACGCAAGTGCTGCCGGCTGGCTTCTTCGACACATTTGCGGCGTTGCTGAAAAGCCGCTCTGGGCTGGTGATCGGACCGGACAAGCTCTACCTGCTGGAGACACGGCTGGCGCTAATCCTCAAGCAGGAGAAGCTGCGTGACCTGATCGCGTTGGCGGACCGGCTTCGATCGCCGAACGCCGAGCCGCTTATTCGGCAGGTGGTCGAGGCGATGACCACAAACGAGAGCTTCTTCTTCCGCGACGACAAGCCGTTTCAGCACTTTCGCAGCCAGGCGCTGCCGCGACTTGTGGCCTCGCGTCCGCCCGGTGCGCCGTTCCGCGTGTGGTCGGCCGCATCCTCGTCCGGTCAGGAAGCCTATTCGATCGCCATGATCGTATCAGAGTGCCGTCCAATGCTGGGAGATCGGCGAATCGAGATCATCGGCACCGACCTGGCCCGCGAGCAGGTCACGCGTGCTCGCGAAGGCCTGTACACGCAATTCGAAGTCCAGCGCGGCCTGCCGATCCAGATGCTGATGCGCCACTTCCGCAAAGAGCAGAACAACTGGCGGATCAACGACGCGATCCGGGGCATGGTGCAATACCGGGAATGGAATCTGTTGTCCGACCTTCGGCCATTGGGACAGTTTGACGTGGTATTCTGTCGCAATGTGCTGATCTATTTTGATCAGGCGACAAAGTCCAAGGTGCTGGAAGCGGTCGCGCAGCAGATGCCTGCGGATGGTCTGCTTTATCTCGGCGGGGCAGAGACGGTGCTGGGTATCACCACCCGGTTCGCACCGCTGCCCAGCGAGCGGGGGGTTTATGGGCTGAGCGGTGTGGCAACTGCGAAAATCCCGATGCAGGCAACGGCGCGGAGTTTCGGGTGATCTCGCCGCCGCCCGTCTCGATCACCAGTAGGGATTACCTGGATTGTTCAGCGCCAGATGCGCCTCGCAATGAAACACTTTCGTCCCGTTTTCCCACTGATCATCCTTGGTCAGCAGATACAAGGGCTTGCTGGTCCTAAGCTTATCTATGCCGCCTTTGTACATGTCGGTGCCGAGTAAATATTCAACCACGTCGTTGCGGGTCCAAGCATTCGCCATCTGGCCGAAAGTGGATCTGGAACCTGCCACTGTCATCAGTCTAACTGCCTCGGCCAAGCTGAAGTGCAGTCCGGGAATCATCGAGAGCTCCTTGGCCACCAAGCCCTGATTGTAATGAGCATTGATCTCAGTGGCGCCGGTCATCTCGCTGGTCCGTTGATCGGGTCCAACTTTCCAGAAGGCGAGATCGAGGCAATGGGTCAACTCATGAGCAAGGATGCAGGCTTGATGTGGAGGTTGCAGTTGCTGACGGGTCGTCAGGTGAACCGTAGTCGGATTTACTGCCATACCATATGCGGTCAGGCTGGGAGCCAACAGGCCGACCGCCGTCGCCAGGTTCGGCGATTCAAGAATAGCAGCCCCAGTGGGAGTCGAGTAGAGAAGGACGTAGCCTTCGGTGTACTGCGCCGGCACATTTAACATGTAGTCCTCACTTCGCTCCATGGCTCTCGATGAAATGTCAATGCGCGCAGTGAGGCGCCGGGACAGCGCTAATGCATGCCGCCCCGCGCCGCGATCGGCCACAGGCACTCCACGCGTCCGGCGCGTACGCCGACATACCAGTCGTAGCGATCCACTGTAGGATCGCAATGCCCTGGCACGAGCCGCAGCTTCTCACCAAGCTTCGGCGGCGTGGTTTCCGATGCCACGTCCAGCTTGCCATGTTCGTCCGAGGCGCTGAGATAACGGATGTCGGGCCGTTGCCAGATCGTCGGCATGCCGCTGTCCACCGCCAGTGCTTTAAGTCCAGCATCCACCACTGCAATGTTGCGGTTGGGTGTGCTCATCACCGTCGCAATCACGAACAGCGAATGACGGAAGGTGCTGACCGGTGCACCTGCTTCGTCCAAGTTGCGAGCATAATCCGCGTCCATGAATACGTAGCTGCCGGCCTGGATCTCGTTGTAAACGCCTGAAACCGACTCGATCTGGAACGTGCCCGTACCGGCACCACCGACAATCGGACAATCAAGCCCTTGCTGGCGCAGTTGCTCTACC
>JBKPOG010000215.1:0-15863 GCA_046732975.1 Pseudomonadota bacterium | reverse complement strand
GCCGGCCATGATGCATGGCGTGTCCGACGCCAGCAGCTCGTCCGCACGTTCGGCGAGCCGTTCGAGCCAGGCCAGCTTGTAGGCGAAGCCCGCCGCGCCGCCGGAGTTACCGTTCGGCAGATAGATCCCAGCGATGACCATGCCGTCAGTCTCGACTTCGATGTAGCGCGACTGGGCGTCATCCGGCGGCAATCCTGGCAGGGTCCGGTGGCGCACGGTGAACGGTTTGCGCGCCAGCACGGCGACGCCGTTGTAGGCCTTCTGGCCCACGGCTTCGGCGGTATAGCCGAGGCCGTGGTAGGTCAGGCCGGGAAAGGCATGCGCCTCGCACTTGATCTCCTGCAGCAGCAGCACATCCGGCTGGCACTGCTCCAGCCAGTGTGCGACGTGCTTTTCGCGTTGGCGGATCGAGTTGACGTTCCAGGTGGCGATCTTCATGGCTTGCTCAGAATACCGACTGGATGGGGGAAGCGATATGGAGCCGGCGCAGCTCTATCTCGATCTGCTGAAGCGTTGCCTGCTTGATCTGATCCACATGGATGATCCGCTCGCCGGAATGGCGCCGGCGGACGTGGTGCATCGGCCGCCTCTGGGCCGTGCCGCGCTGCGGCTGGCAAACGGCGCGGCGCGAAAAATGGGGCTGGTGCTGGCCGCGCCACCGCGCGCCGAGCACGCCAATGGCGAGCTGCAAGCGCTGCGCGAAGAAGGGCGCGACTGGCCGCCACGTGCCCACACCATGGTGGGGCGCAAGCGGCTGGACCACTTGCAGTCTGCTGTCGAAACCGTGCTGCGCGAGGGCGTGCCTGGCGATCTGATCGAGACCGGTGTGTGGCGCGGCGGTTCCGTCATCCTGATGCGCGGTGTGCTGGCAGCCTACGGTGACACTGAGCGACGGGTCTGGGTCGCGGATTCTTTTCGTGGCTTGCCGCCGCCGGACGGCAAATGGCAGATCGACGCGCGCAGCAAGCTGCACCGAATCGATTTCCTGGCCGTGCCGCGCACCCAGGTCGAGCGGAATTTTCAGGCTTATGGCCTGCTCGACGAGCGGGTGCGGTTTCTCGAAGGCTGGTTCGAGGACACGCTGCCCACAGCGCCTATCGAGCGATTGGCAGTGCTGCGCCTGGATGGCGATTTGTATCGTTCCACCATCTCGGTACTCGAGACGTTGTATGACCGGGTCAGTCCCGGCGGCTTCATCATCGTCGACGACTATGCGCTGCCACCCTGCAAGGCGGCGGTCACCGACTTCCGAGCCGCGCGCGGTATTGCGACGCCGATCGAAGCCGTTGACTGGTCTGGTGTGTTCTGGCGCAAGGAAGCCGCCTAAGCGTCTCAGCTGATGCATCGCCAAAATACATGCTTGATTTGCATCAATGCTTTTTTGCGCCCGATCACTATATGAAATCATCCAATTGGAACTGATCTGATGAAGCGCGTCACGTTCATGCCCGGTCTCCGCTGGCGGTTGGCCATACTCCTCACCGCGGGTGCACTGGCGTTACCCATATGCTCTGCACAAGCCCAGTGGCGCGGCGGCGGATGGCATGGCGGCGGATGGCATGGCGGCGGATGGGCTGGTGGCTGGCGCGGTGGCTGGCATGGCGGTTGGGGCTGGCGCGGTCCAGGTTGGGGTTGGGGTGGCGTCGCGCTTGGGTTTGGCGTTTCCCCATTCTATTTCGGTTGGCCGCTCGCGTATCCGCCTGCGTATTATCCGCCGCCGGCTTACTATCCCCCGGCCTATCCCTATGGCTACGGGTACCCGAACACCTACACGCCCAGCTATTACGGTTATGCCAGCCCGTCAGTGACCTATCCGGCGCCGCAGACCTACGCACAGCAGGCCTATCCTCCGCCAACCGCCCTCGATCCAAACAATTGCGGGACGCCTGACGAGCCGAGGCCCTGCTCGCGCCACTAAGCGGCGGTGGATCGCTTAATCGACTGAAAAGCTAGTGCCGCAGCCACAGGCCGACTTGGCGTTGGGGTTGCGCACGGCGAAGTGGCTGCCCATCAGTTCGTCCGTGTAGTCGAGCTCGGCGCCCGCCAGCAGGTCGAGACTGGCCGGATCGACCAGCACCTTGGCGCCGCTGAGCTCAATAAGCAGGTCATCTTCCTGCGGCGTCTCATCCAGTTCAAAGCGATACTGAAACCCGCTGCAACCGCCAGCCAGGACCGCGACGCGCAGCGCAGCCTGTCGGCCGTCCGCGGCAACGATTTCGGCTATCCGGGCCGCAGCCCGCTCAGTCAGGCCAAACTGTTCCATGTGCTGCAAGATAAGGCGGGATGGCGCCGGATTGAAGCCCGGTGTAAGCCCGCCGACCATGACGCGTGGTTTCACTTTGGCGCCATATGCCGTGCATGCTGCGACGTCGCGCGGACGGCTGCATCACGAGCCGGAGGCCCCGACGCGCTCGGCGTATCAGCGTGATCGCGACCGCATCATCCACTCGTCGGCATTTCGCAAGCTGCAATACAAGACGCAGGTGTTCGTCAACCACGAAGGCGACTTCTTCCGCACCAGACTGACCCACTCGATCGAGGTGGCCCAGATTGCCCGCTCGATCGCGCGCGAACTGGAGCTGGACGAGGACCTAACCGAGGCGCTGGCGCTGGCGCACGACCTGGGCCATCCCCCGTTCGGTCACGCCGGGGAGGAGGCGCTGAACCTGGCGATGAAGCCGTTCGGGGGCTTCGATCACAACGCACAAAGCCTGCGGGTGGTAACGCTGCTGGAGAGCCGCTACGCCGGGTGGGACGGACTGAACCTGACTTGGGAGACGCTGGAGGGTCTGGCCAAGCACAACGGCCCGTTGCGCAATCCGCCTTCCTACATTGCGGAATACAACGACCGGCACAGGCTGGAGCTTGCAACGCATGCCAGCGCCGAGGCTCAGGTGGCGGCGCTGGCTGACGACGTTGCGTACCACAGTCACGATTTGGACGATGGCCTGCGCGCACGGCTGTTCGGACCAGAGGAGATTTCCCATCTGCCCGTGGTGGGCGAAGCGTTGGCGGCGGCGCAGTTGTCCAGCCTCGATGTTCCGCCGCCTCGGTTGCGGCATGAGACAATCCGACGGGTAATCGACGTGATGGTCAGCGACCTGATCGCTGAGACACGCCGGCGCCTGGACAAGCTGGCGCCACGCGACGCGGACGCAATACGGCGAGCCAAGCAGAAGGTGGTGGCGTTCAGTAGCCCGGTGGCAGAGGCGAACCAGGTGATCAAGGATTTCCTGCATGCGCGAATGTATAGACATTGGCGAGTGAACCGGATGACCACCAAGGCGCGAGTGCTGACTACGGAACTGTTCCGTCTGCTGCACGCTGATACGTCGTTGCTGCCGGATGACTGGCGTGCACGCGCTGGCGAGCCAGGTACGCAGCGGGCAGCCAATGTCGTTGGCGACTATACTGCAGGCATGACCGACCGTTATGCAATGGACGAGCATCGGCGGCTGACGGACCTGTCGGTGAGCGGGTGATGGATAACGCATTGCGCTCCCCCTCCCCTTGCGGGAGGGGGATAGGGGGAGGGGGCTTACATTGCTCTTCGGCCCCCTCCCCCCAACCCCCTCCCGCGAGGGGAGGGGCAGGGTGCGTGTAATGACACAGCGCGACATTTACGCGGCGATGCGTGAAACGGTTGTGCGTGCGTTGCGCACAGTGGTTGCCGATTTGCCTGATGACGTCATTGCACGTGTCGAGGTGACACCGCCACGCGATCCCACGCATGGGGATATGGCGACCAATGCCGCGCTGGTTGCAGCGAAAACAGCACGCCAGTCTCCGGCCAAACTTGCAGCCAGTATTGTGGAACAGCTGCAGGGGGCTCCGGGTATCGTGCAGGCGAATGCGGCAGGTCCAGGCTTCATCAACCTGAATCTTGATGCAGATGCTTTCCGATCGCTGTTACCCGATATACTGCGTGCGGCCGAAGCCTATGGCGACGGCACGATCGGCAATGGCATGCGCGTGAATGTCGAATACGTCTCTGCCAATCCGACCGGGCCGATGCATATTGGGCACTGTCGTGGTGCGGTGGTGGGCGATGCGCTCGCGAATCTGTTGATCAAGGCCGGCTATGACGTCACCAAAGAATACTACACCAACGATGCCGGCGCGCAGGTCACCGCGCTCGCCTGGGCGGCGTATTGGCGTTATCTGCAGGCGATCGGCACGCCGTTGGCAGAAGCGGACTTCTCCGATGAAGTGCCAGGGGGCCTGCAATATCGCGGCGAATACCTGATCCCGATCGGTGAACGTCTCGCGAAACAGTATGGCGCGTCGCTAGCACTGCCGGACGCTGGCATTGCAGCGCCGGAAGTGTGGCTCGACATCGTGCGTGACTTCACCATCGGCGCGATGATGCAGGAGATCCGCGAAGACCTGCATCTTCTCGGCGTCGATCAGGATGTGTTCAGTTCGGAGCGCGCGGTGGTCGCAAGCGGCGCAGTGGATGCCGCCGTCGAATGGTTGCAAACGCAAGCATTGATTTATCAGGGTGTACTTGACCCACCGAAAGGCAAGACGCCCGATGATTGGGAACCGCGACCACAGACGCTGTTCCGGTCGACGCAATTCGGCGATGACGTCGATCGTCCGCTGCGCAAGTCGGATGGTTCCAATACGTATTTCGCCAATGATATCGCCTATCACGCCGACAAGCTCAACCGCGGCTATGACATACTCATCGATGTGCTTGGCGCCGATCACGGTGGTTACGTGAAGCGCATGACCGCGGCGGTGAAGGCGCTGTCGGGCAATCGTACCGTGGCATTCGAGGCCGTGCTCTGCCAGATGGTACGCGTGGTGCGCGGCGGCCAGCCCGTGCGCATGTCGAAGCGCGCGGGCACCTATGTGACCTTGCGCGACCTGCTCGACGAAGTGGGTCGCGATGCCGTGCGCTTCACCATGCTGACGCGCAAGGCCGATGCGCAGATGGAGTTCGATCTCGATCAGGTCGTGGCGCAGACGCGCGACAATCCGGTGTTCTACGTGCAGTACGCCCACGCGCGCTGTCGCTCGGTGCTGCGCACGGCCGCCGAAATGTTCGATCCGGAACGCGTTATCCCATCGGCGCTGGCAGAAGTGCCACTGGACAGCCTGACGGCAGAGGCGGAGCTCGCGTTGATCCGCCGGCTGGCACAGTGGCCACGCACCGTCGAGGCTGCCGCACAGGCGCGTGAGCCGCACCGAATCGCGTTTTTTCTCTATGACTTGGCAGCCGACTTTCATATGCTGTGGAACCGAGGCAAGGACGACGCGACGTTGCGATTCCTGCTGCCGGACCGGCCTGTGGAGACACTGGCTCGGCTGGCGCTGGTTGCCGCAACAGCGATGGTGATTCGGTCGGGCCTCGCGGTGATGGGTGTCGAGCCCGTGGAAGAAATGCGCTGAACCCTAGGGCAGGCCCGGGGCTGCGCGCCTGGAGGTCCTGGTGTCAGACGATCTGAGCATTCCCAGCCCCACTTACCGTGTTCCCCGGCGACGCCAAGGAATGGATCCGGGGACCCGGCGGTTGGCGCTGATTGCCGGCGGCCTGGGCGCGGCATTGATTGTAGTCGTTGGCGGTTGGGAGTTGCTTGGGCATGGCAGCACCACCGTTCCCGTGGTGCAGGCCGAGAATCGGCCGATCCGGTTGAAGCCAGACAACCCGGGCGGCATGCAGGTGGCAGGCGCGAACGAAGACATCCTGTCAGGGGGTACGGAATCAGCGACCGGCAAGCTAGCTCCGCCACCCGAATCACCGGCGCCACAGGCCTTGCGAGCGCCGCCGTCTCCAGCTGTTGCTGCCCCAACGCCGATGCCAGCGCCGGCTGTGGCGTCGTCACCTCCGCCTCCAATCGCGTCGACTCCGACGAAGCCTGTAGTACCGGCAAAGCCATCGGAATCGGCGCCAGAGAAGCGCGTCGCGGTTCCTGCGGGGAATAATGCCGTGGTTCAGCTCGCCGCGGTCCGTTCCGAGGATGCGGCGAAATCGGAATGGGAGCGTCTGTCCAAGCGCTTTCCCGAATTGCTTAGCGCACATCATCCGGCATTCAGCAAGATCGAGCGCGAGGGCCGGACCTTGTGGCGCGTCCGCACCGGCGGTTTTGTTGACGTTCCCCAGGCGACGTCATTCTGCGAAAAGGTGCGCGCCAAGGGCGCTGCCTGTTCGGTGGCGGATTTCTGAAGGCCGCAATCGTCGGGATCGCCGGACCCGCCTTGGCGCCCGATGAGGCGGCGCTGTTCCGCGCCGCCCCGCCCTGTGGCGTCATTCTGTTCGCACGCAATGTCGTAGCACCTGTGCAGCTTGCGGCACTGATGGCTGAGCTGCGCCGGATCCTTCCGGCGGACGCGGTGCTGATGGTGGATCAAGAAGGTGGCCGTGTGGCGCGGCTGCGTCCACCGCACTGGCGCGCTCATCCGCCCGCTGCGGCGCTGCGCAACCTGCGTGCGGCGTGGCTGACCGGCGTCTTGATCGGCTTCGACTGCGTGGCTGCCGGTTTCGATGTGGTGGCCGCACCGGTGCTTGACCTTGCCATATCCGGTGCGCACGCGATCATCGGTGATCGGGCCCTGGCCGGGCAACCGGCTCAGGTGGCGAAGCTGGGGCGAGCGCTGGCAGCGGGGCTGCTTGCCGCCGGCATTCAGCCAGTCATGAAACATGCCCCGGGGCATGGGCGCGCGCGCGTTGACAGTCATCTGGCGCTGCCGAGGGTTGAGACGAACAATCTGGATGCCGATCTGCTGCCGTTCGCCTTGAACGCGGACCTTCCCTGGGCCATGTCGGCGCACATCGTGTTTCCCGCCTGGGACGCCATCCTGCCGGCCACATTGTCGCCGACGGTGATCGAGGCGATCATCCGCGGCCGGATGGGCTTCGAGGGAGTTCTGGTGACCGACGATTTGGCCATGAAGGCGCTGACGGGCACGCCCGCCGATCTGGCGTGCCAGGCGATCGCCGCAGGCTGCGACATCGCACTCTACTGCAGTGGCGAATTCGCTCCGACGGCCGATTTGCTGGCACACTGCCCGCCGCTGGCTGATCATTCCGCGTCCCGCCTGGCCGCCGCTCGCGCCCTGGCTGCGCGGCGGCAGATGCCACTGGATGTGGCGGCACTTGCAGCCGAGCGGGATCGGCTGCTCGCGTGAACAACATTATCCTGCAAGTTGCGCTCGCGGTGATCCCCGCGATCCTGGCGATCACGCTGCACGAGGCGGCGCATGGCTACGCGGCATTGGCGCTCGGGGATGACACCGCGCGACAGGCCGGGCGACTTTCGCTCAATCCCCTGCGGCACGTCGACCGGGTTGGCACCATCCTGCTGCCCGGGTTCCTGCTGATCTTTCAGCTGCTGACCATCCACCGGGTGCTGTTCATGTTCGGCTGGGCGAAACCAGTTCCGGTCTCGGCCTGGAAATTTCGTGACCCACGACGCGGTATGGCCATCGTGGCCATTGCTGGGCCGGCGATGAACTTCTTTCTGGCATGGGTGGGCGCTCTGCTGCTGCCCAGCTCGGAGCAAGGACTGCTGGACGTGATGGCCGGCCAGTTCCTCTCCTATTTCATCCTGACCAACCTGGTGCTCGGGCTGTTCAACCTGATCCCCATACCGCCGCTTGATGGCGGCCGTATCGCAGTCGGCATTCTGCCACTCGAGCTTGCGCGCCGCTGGGCACGGCTGGAGCGGTTCGGCATCGTGATGGTGATCGTGCTGTTGCTGCTGCCGCATGTGGTCCCTGGGTTCGATCCGCTCGGGGATGCGCTGAACACCGTCGTGCCGTGGGCCATCAGCCTGGTGCTCCGGCTGGCCGGTCACGACGTCCAGGGCGGCGATGTCGGCATCTGATACCGACAGTCTGGTCCTGCGCCTTGAGGGGTTCGAGGGTCCGCTTGATCTGCTGCTTGATCTGGCGCGGGCGCAGAAGGTGGATCTGGCGAAGATCTCTATCCTGGCGCTGGTCGAGCAATACCTCGCGGTGATCGAAGGCGCGCGCAGCGTCCGCCTGGAATTGGCGGCGGACTGGCTGGTCATGGCGGCATGGCTGACCTGGCTGAAATCGCGGCTGCTGCTGCCGGAAGGAGCCGAAGCCGAAGAGGGCGAACAGGCGGCCGATGCGCTGGCGTCGCGGCTGCGCGATCTGTCCGCGATGCGCGCGGGTTCGGCTTGGCTGTCCGGCCGGCCGCAGTTGGGGCACGACGTATTCGCGCGGGGCACACCCGAAGACCACACCGAGATCGATCGTTCCCGCCTGGCGCTGGATCTTGGCGCCTTGGTGCGCGCCTATCTTCAGGCGATGCGGCGGCGGGTTCGCGCCAGGCGCTATCAGCCGCGACCGCTGACCTTATGGAGCGTCAAGGAGGCCCTGCAGCGTGTCGCCGCCATGCTGGGCAGCCTCCCAGACTGGGTGAGCCTGGAGCAGTTCCTGCCAGAGGCATTCGGCTCGGCTCTGGAGCGGCGCGCTGCTATGGCCAGCACACTGCTCGCTGGGCTGGAGATGGCTCGGGGCGGCGCTGTGCGGCTCCGTCAGGAACACGAATTCGGTCCAATCCTGGTGCGGCGCGCGGAAGGCGCAGTAGAGGAGGGGGGATGATCGAAGAGGAAGCCCTGCGGTTAGCTGAGGCCCTGGTGTTCGCCAGTGCCGCGCCGATCGGCGCACGCGCACTGTCGCAACTACTGCCCGAGCACGTCGACGCTGACGCTGTGCTGGTTGCCTTGCGCGCGCGCTATGTCGGCCGTGGCGTAGAACTGGTCGAGGCTGGCGGCGGGGTGCAGTTCCGCACAGCGGCGGACCTGGCGCCGCTTTTGCGCAAGGTGGTGGAGGTTCCGCGCCGCCTGCCGCGGGTGGCGATGGAGACGCTGGCGATCATCGCCTATCACCAGCCAGTGACACGGCCGGAGGTCGAAGAAATCCGCGGTACCAGCCTGTCGCAGCAGACGCTCGATGCTTTGCTTGAGGCAGATCTGATTGCGCCGAAGGGCCGGCGCGAGAGTCCTGGTCGCCCGACCTTGTGGGGCACAACGCCGCAGTTCCTGGCGCAATTCGGACTTAGGGACCTGCGCGAACTGCCTCGCCGCGAGGACCTGCTGCTGGAGCCGCTCCCTCCTCCCAACCCTCTCCCGCAAGGGGAGGGGGAGAGCCCCTAAGGACGACCTCTGGCAAGTGACCACTGACCACTGCTAACTGTCGCCATGTTTGATTTCGCCTGGTCGGAACTTGCGTTGATTGCGGTGGTCGCGTTGATCGCGATCGGGCCGAAGGATATGCCTGCTGCCATCCGCGCGGTTACAGGCTGGGTCAAGAAGGCGCGGCGCATGGCCGCAGAATTCCAGACCCATGTCGACGAAATGGTGCGCGAGGCCGACCTGAGCGAGATCCGCTCGTCCATCAACGAAATCCGCAACTTCGATATCCGCGGCGAGATTGAGCGCACAGTCGATGCGGATGGGTCGATCCGCGCCACCTTTGCCTCCAATCCGCTGGAACCGGCTGCATCCGCGACAGCAGTCACCTCTGGGAACGAAATCGCAGTGGCCGAGCCGGTGACAGAACCGGAACTGCCTTCGCTGGAAGAACCTGTAGTCCTACCAGTCCCCTGCATACCGGATGCGCCTGCTTTCGTGCCGCCTAACCTCGTGCTGCCGGAGCGATCGGAGGCAGGCGCGGAGGAGCCGCCGGCATTCATCCCCCCGGAGGTTGCGCGGCAGCGCCATGGCTGACATCGAAGAACACGATCCGATCGACGACAAGCCGATGCCGCTGCTCGATCACCTGATGGAGCTGCGGACGCGGCTCATCTGGTCGATCGTTGCCTTCGGCGTCTGCTTCATCGGTTCGTACTACTTCTCCAACCGGATCTACTTCTTCCTGGCCGAGCCACTAGCTGACGTGCTGCGCGAGCAGGGCAATCCCGATCCGCATCTGATCTATACCCAGCTTTACGAAGCGTTCTTTACCCGCATCAAGGTCGCCTTCTTCGCCGGCGCGTTCATCGCATTCCCGATCATTGCCAACCAGATCTGGCTGTTCGTGGCACCAGGACTGTATCGCAGCGAGAAGCGCGCACTGCTGCCGTTTCTGGCAGCGACACCGGTGCTGTTCATACTTGGCGCGGCACTGGCGTACTACTTCGTGTTTCCGTTTGCTTGGCGCTTCTTTGCCAGCTTTCAGAGCGACACCGGCGGTGGTGGCGTGCCGATCGAACTGCTGCCGCGCGTATCCGAGTATCTCGACCTGGTGATGAAGCTGATCTTCGCGTTTGGCCTGACGTTCGAGTTGCCCGTCTTGCTGACGCTGTTGGCGAAGGTCGGGATCATCTCGTCGAAGGGGCTGAAGCGATTTCGCCGCTACGCCTATGTCGGGATGTTCGTGATCGCGGCCATCCTCGCACCGCCCGACGTGATCACGCAGACCGGGCTCGCCCTGCCGCTGATTGCGCTTTACGAAATTTCCATCTTTGCCGCGAAGTGGGTGGAGCCGAAGCCGGTCGAGGTGTGATGCCGTCGGTGGCTGCCACGGTTGGGGACCAGTAGAATGCATGACATTCGTGCCGTCCGTAGCGATCCTGCTGGCTTCGATGCCGCGCTTGCGCGGCGCGGATTGCCGCCAGTGTCGGCGGAGGTGCTGGCGCAGGACGCGGATCGGCGTGCGGCGCTGACGGCGCTTCAGGAAAAGCAGGCGCGGCGCAACGCGCTGGCGCGTGAAGTGGGGCAGGGCAGGCGGGCAGGGGCCGACACCACCGCGATGGAAGCCGAGGCCGCTGCGCTGCGCGACGAAGCGGATGCGCTAGAGACGCAGGCTGCAAGGCTCGACGAAGCGATTAAGCTAGTACTGGAAGGGCTGCCGAACGTCCTCGACCCCGACGTGCCCGATGGCCCGGACGAGACTGCCAATGCGGTGCTTAAGCAGTATGGTAAACCGCGCGACCTTGGCTTCCAGCCGAGGCAGCATTTCGAACTGGGCGAGGCACTCGGCATGATGGACTTTGGCGCTGCCGCAAAGATCGCCGGCGCGCGCTTCGTGGTGCTGCGTGGACCGTTGGCGCGGCTGGAGCGTGCGCTCGGGCAGTTTATGATCGACCTGCACACCCGCGAGCACGGCTACACCGAATACGTGGTGCCATCGCTGGTCAATGACGCAACCGCCTATGGCACCGATAAGTTGCCGAAGTTCGCCGATACGTTGTTCCGGACGACTGACGGACGCTGGCTGATTCCGACAGCGGAAGTACCGCTGACCGCGCTGGTGATGGGCGACATCGTGCCGGAAAAAGACCTGCCGATGCGCATCACTGCGCTGACTGACTGCTTCCGCTCTGAAGCCGGGGCGGCGGGGCGCGACACGCGTGGGATGCTGCGACAGCACCAGTTTCGCAAGGTGGAACTTGTGTCGATCGTGCATCCCGATCGGAGCGTCGAAGAGCATGAGCGGATGACGCAATGCGCAGAGAAGGTGCTGACCTTGCTCGAGCTGCCGTTTCGGCGCGTCGTGCTGTCCTCGGGTGATACCGGATTTGGCGCGACCAAGACCTATGATCTGGAGGCCTGGCTGCCTGGACAACAGGCGTGGCGAGAGATCAGCTCCTGTTCTAATTGCCGTGACTTCCAGGCACGACGAATGAACGCACGGTTCCGGCCCGCCGACGGTAAGGGGCTTGCTTATCTGCACACGCTGAATGGCTCCGGCGTCGCGTTGGGTCGTGCATTGATCGCGGTGATGGAGAACCACCAGCAGGCAGACGGATCGATCCTGGTGCCTGAAGTGCTCTGGCCGTATATGGGTGGCATCGAACGCATCGGACGAGACTGAGATGCGCATCACGTCTCTCGAGACCGGCTTATATCGCATCCAGCTACCGGTCGCCTTATCTGACTCCACGCACGGCACGATCACGCATTTCGAGCTGATCACCGCTCGACTGCGCGACAGCGATGGTGCCGAGGGTGTTGGTTATACCTACACGGTCGGCGCGGGCGGCGCAGCGATACATGCGCTGATCGACCAGGGACTGCGCCCGGTGCTGATCGGTGCCGACGCCGACGGGATCGAGGCGCTGTGGCAGAAGATGTGGTGGCATCTGCACTACGGTGGTCGCGGCGGATCGGTCTGCCTGGCGATCTCCGCTTGCGATATCGCGTTGTGGGACCTGAAGTCACGTCGATTCAACACGCCCCTCTGGCGGCTGCTTGGTGGGTTCGATCCTGCGGTGCCGTGCTACGCGGGCGGCATCGATCTCGAGTTTCCGCTCGACGCGCTGCTGCGGCAGACCGACGACAACCTCGGCAAGGGGTTTCGCGCGATCAAGATGAAGGTCGGGCGTCCGCGCCTGTCGGAGGATGTGGAACGTGTGCGGGCCATGCGTGCGCATCTTGGTCCGGACTTTCCGCTGATGGTGGACGCCAACATGCGCTGGACAGTGGATGAGGCAATCCGCGCGGCAAGGGCGATGCAGGACTCCAACCTTGTCTGGCTGGAGGAGCCGACGATCCCGGACGATGTCGCCGGACACGCGCGTATTGTGCGTGACGGCGGATTGCCGATCGCAACCGGCGAGAATCTGCACACGCTGCATGAGTTCAAGGCAATGATCGAGGCCGGCGGTGTCACCTATCCCGAACCGGACGTGACCAACTGCGGCGGTGTCACCGTGTTCATGAAAGTGGCGCATCTGGCGGAAGCCTACAATCTGCCGCTCACCTCGCATGGAGTGCATGACCTGACGGTTCATCTGTTGGCGGCGGCTCCGAACCGTTCGTATCTGGAAGTGCACGGGTTCGGTCTTGATCGCTACATCGCCGAACCGCTCGTGATCCGCGACGGCAACGCAATCGCGCCCGAACGGCCGGGGCACGGTGTGCAGTTCGACTGGCAGAGCCTGGCGAACTTGTCATGACGGTTGCGACCGCTATCCTCGCCGACATCGGTGGTACGAACGCGCGCTTCGCCTTGCTGGTGGACACCGAACCGACACTGATCACCACTTATGCCGTCGCAAACTACCCGTCGCCGGTCGAGGCGGCGCAGGCTTATCTCGGTGGCCCGGCTGCGGGGCACCGGCCGCAGACCGCGGTGATGGCGGCGGCCGGTCCAGTGGTGAATGGACGCGTCTCCATGACAAACGCCGCGTGGACGGTTGATGCCGAGCAGATCCGTAGCGGGCTGGCGCTCGGATCGGCGCGCGTCGTGAACGATTTCGAGGCGCTTGGCTGGGCACTGCCGGGGTTTCGCTCACAAGACTTGGCGATAATCGGTCCACCTGTACCGACCGGGGCAGGGACGATGGCCGTGATGGGGCCGGGAACCGGCTTCGGATTGGCAGCTCTGGCATCGGACGGGAACGCCGAGTTTGTATTGGTGACCGAGGCCGGTCACGCAACGCTGGCGAGCGAGAATCCGCGAGAGGACGCCATCATCCAGGAGCTGCGCGCGCGGCATCCGCATGTGTCGATCGAGCGGGCGCTGTCGGGGCCAGGGTTGATGGAGCTCTACGAGGCGATCGCTGCTGTTGATCAGCAGACAGTTCAGCCTCGCAACAGTGCAGAGATTGTCGCGCATGCGCTGGCGGGAGACTGCGCAACCAGCCGCGCTACGCTGGAGGCATTCTGTGCCTTCCTTGGCAGCGTTGCCGGCAATGTCGGGCTAACGCTCGGTGCATTGGGCGGCATATTTATTGCCGGCGGCATTGTTCCCCGCTTCATCGACTTTGTCAGAGCGTCGGCGTTTCGCCAGCGGTTCGAGGCGAAGGGGCGCCTGACGCCCTACCTTTCAGATGTACCAACCGCGGTCATTGTGCATCCTGAGCCGGCGTTCGTCGGCCTGGCTCGGCTGGCGCGCCGAGAAATCATGGCAACCGGATCTACATCTGCTTAGCTGAGCTTGACGCCCAGCCTGCCGGCAATGTCCTGGATGAACTGCCAGGCAACGCGCCCCGAGCGTGCACCGCGGGTCATCGACCACTCGATCGCTTCAGTGTGCAGCGCCTCGTTTTCTATCGGCAGTCGCATACTGGCCGCGTAGCCGTCGACGATGGCGAAGAACGTGTCCTGGTCGCAGTTGTGGAAACCCAGCCAGAGGCCGAAGCGATCCGATAGCGACACTTTCTCCTCGATTGCCTCCGCGGGGTTGATCGCGGTGGATCGCTCGTTCTCGATCATGTCGCGCGGCATCAGATGACGGCGGTTGGAGGTGGCGTAGAACAGCACGTTCTCCGGCCGCCCTTCGATGCCGCCCTCCAGGATCGATTTCAGCGCCTTGTAGTCTGAGTCTTCGCGTTCGAAGGAAAGATCGTCGCACAGGATCAGGCACCTGCGCGGCTTGCCACGCAGCACGTTGAGCAGCTCAGGCAGCGAGCGGACGTCCTCACGATGGATTTCGATCAACGCGAGGCTGTCCGGGTGCTGCCGGCTGACCACTTCATGCACTGCCTTGACCAGCGATGACTTCCCCATGCCACGTGCGCCCCACAGCATGGCGTTGTTCGCCGGCAGGCCGCGCGCAAAGCGCTGGGTGTTGTCGAGCAGGATCTGCTTCTGCCGCTCCACGCCTTGTAGCAGAGCGATGTCGACGCGGGATACCTTCGCCACCGGCGAGAGATGCGGCGGTGAGGGGTGCCAGACGAAGGCGTCCGCAGCGGCGAGGTCCGCTGTCGCCACTGGCGGCGGTGCCAGCCGCTCCAGTGCCTCGGCGACGCGGACAAGAAGTTCGGTCAGCCGCTGGTCCATGAACAACGATCCGTGAAGCTTGACGGGAAGGGGGCGGAAACTATGGTCCCGGCCCGATCCAGGCAACCCGGGAAACATCGCAATGCTCATCTCCCCCGCCTATGCGCAGGACGTGGCCGGCATGTTCGGCAGTGCGACGCAATTCCTGCCGTTGGTGCTGATCTTCGTGGTGTTCTATTTCCTGCTGATCCGCCCACAGCAGCAGAAGCAGAAGGACATGCGCCAGATGATCTCGGCGCTGAAGCGCGGCGACCGGGTGGTCACGGGCGGCGGCATCATCGGCACCGTTCAGCGCGTGCCAATGGTGCAGGACAAAGACGGCAAGCAGGTGCCGTCAGCCGAGATCGAAGTGGAGATCGCGCAGGGGATCCGGGTGACGGTGCTGCGCGACACGATTTCCAGTGTGGTCAAGCCGACCGCGGCGAACGATCCGAAGCCGGTGAAGGAAAAAGCATCGTGACGCAATGGACCGTGCCTTCTGCCTTAGCTGGGGCAGATTGGCACGGCCCACGCCGTTCCTGTTACGCCTTCTGCAGTTGCGCTGCAGCGAATTCGTAGTTCGCAATCTTGTCCACCCAGTTCTGCAGGTAGTCGGGGCGGCGATTGCGGAAATCGAGATAGTAGCTGTGCTCCCACACGTCGCAGCCGAGCAATGCCTTGCCCTCGCCGGTTGCGAGTGGATTGGAACCATTCGGCGTCTTGGTGACCTTCAGCTTGCCGTCGCTGCCAAGCACCAGCCAGCACCAACCAGAGCCGAACTGTGTGGCACCGGCGTTCTTGAACGCGTCCTTGAACTGCGCCACGCCGCCCAAGTCCTCGTTGATCTTCTTCTCGAGCGCACCCGGAATGCCGCCGCCGCTTGGGCTCATGCACTGCCAGAAGAGGATATGGTTCCAGTGCTGGCCGGCGTTGTTGAATACCGGCGCCATATCGGGCTTGTTGTGTGACAGCTTGACGATATCGTCGAGCGACTTGCCTTGCAGGTTCGAGTCCTTCTCGACGAAGCCGTTCAGCGCGGTGACATAGGCCTGATGGTGCTTGCCGTGGTGCAGGTCGAGGGTTTCTTCGCACATCCCCTTTGCCGCGAGGGCTGTCTTGGAATAGGGGAGCGAGGGCAATTCGAATGCCATGGAGCGTCCTCCGCTGGGTTGCAGTGAA
>JBKPOG010000214.1:0-12728 GCA_046732975.1 Pseudomonadota bacterium | reverse complement strand
TGAAAGATGGAGTGGTTGCTGCGGCGGCGGGTCTTGACCGTGACCGCGACACGTCAGCGCTCGTGGCATTGCTGTCGCTACGACGTGATTGGACGCCGCAAGCGCTAGGGGAGTCACCAGCGCGCTTGCTGGCCACCTTGTAGGCATTCAGTTCTACCGTGCACGAACCCCAATCCGCCATACCCGCGCGGCGCGTTATGGCCAGCGGCCCCAGAGACACATCAACGGAGCAAACGATGACGAAAAACCTGGAGAAAGGCGACAAGGTCGATTGGAACACCAGTCAGGGCAAGACGCATGGCACGGTGATCAAGCAGCAGACATCGGAAACGCATATCAAGGGTCATAAAGTGGCTGCTTCAAAGAGCAACCCACAATATATCGTGCAGAGTGACAAATCGGGAAAGAAGGCAGCGCACAAGGCAGACGAACTGAAGAAGACGTGACCTGCCGACGTCGGACCGCGTGCGATCAGTGCATCGGCGAGATGCGAGCCGATGAAGCCGCAGCCACCCGATATAGGGTGCGCTCCGCAGTTGCGGCGGAGCTTGGCGCCCCCCTTGAACTCTATCGGCGCGTCACTGCGACATCAGATCAACGTCTGTGTACCCGTCCCTCCTTCGGAATGAGTTCGCATCGGCTTCACGCGAAGCCGAAGTCAGCCGACGTGAGACTGGTCTTGGTTACGTTGTTGAGCGTCAACGTATTGGTGCCGTCGCTGATCACGACGCCTGTGGCGGTCTGCGTGGTATGGGCCAGCACGTTCGCGAAGCTGTTCAGCACGCCGTTTCCTAGCAATTTGATGAAGTCGTGGGCTGCGCCGGTCGCGGCAAAGTCGGTGATGATGTCCTTCCCGAAGGCTCCGCTGAACGAGAACGTATCCGTGCCGCCCGCTCCTACCAGAAGGTCGTTGCCCCCAGTACTGATCAGCGTGTTGTTGCTGCTGGTGCCGATCAGCGCCGAACCAACCGTCGCGGACCCTACGTTGCCCGCCTTGTCGGTCTGCAACGCCGTAAATGCGAGCGGGGAAGAGCCCGCGATGAAGCTCCAACTCCAGTTTCCGGCCGAACCCACCGTAGCAGTGCCGACCGCTGCCCCCCCGTTGAGTATGGTCACAGTGTCGCCGGCGTCGCCGGTTCCGCGCAGCGTCGTCGCATTGCCGCCGCTGAACGCCGGCACACTTGGCGCGGTCGTATCGATGGTCAACGCCAGCGCACTCGAGGCCGCACTGACGTTGCCTGCCGCATCCGTCGCTTTGACGGTGATGCTGTGGGTTCCGTCCCCCAGTGTTGGGGTGAGAGACCAGGTCCCCAGCGCTGTCGCCGCGGTGGTGCCCAGCACCGTCGTGCCGTCGTACACGGTCACCGTGCTGAGCGCCTCCGCCGTGCCGGCAAGGCTCGGCGTCGTGATCTTGGTGATGTTGTCCGTGCTCGACACACCAGTGTCAGAGGTCGCCAGAAGGTCCGGAAGCGCCGGGCGCGCCGGCGCTGTCGCATCGATGGTGATCGACAACGCCGTCGATGCGGCGCTTACGTTGCCCGCCACATCCATAGCCTTGGTGGTCATGACGTGGATCCCGTTCCCCATCGAAGAGGTGGTGACGGTCCAGTTCCCGTTCGCATCGGCAATGCTTGTGCCGACCTTGTTCGTGCCGTTGTAGATCGACACCGTGGTCCCAGCCTCGGCCGTGCCGGTGAAGGTCGGCGTCGTGTCGTTGGTGATATTGTCGCCCAGCGCACCACTGTCCGAAGTCGGGCTCAGCACCGGCGCGGACGGAGCGGGGGGAACAATCGTGTCGATCATGACCGACAACGCTGCCGAGAGGACGCTGCTGTTCCCGGCTACGTCCACCTGCGATGCGCTGATGTTGTGCGTTCCGTCCGTCAGCACCGTGGAGGTGATGGTGTAGACGCCGGTGGCCGATGCGCGTGCGGTGCCAAGGATGGTCGAGCCCTCAAACAGCGTGACCTGGGCCGCGGCCTCTGCGGTTCCGGTGAAGGTCGGCGTGTTGTCGTTGGTGTTGTTGTCCGTGTTCGAGACACCCTTGTCGGTGGCCGCGGTCAAATCGGGGGTCGACGGAGGCAGGGCGATCGTGTCGATGGTCACGGTCAGCGCCGCTGACGGAGCGCTGGAAATGCCCGCCGCATTCGTCGCAACGGCGTTGATGCTATGCGGACCGTCAAGCAGGGCGGATGCGGTGATCTGCCAGGTGCCGGTCGCCGTGGCCACGCCGCTGCCGATTTGCGTGGTTCCGTCAAACAGGGTTATCGCAAGGCCTGCCGTCGCGGTGCCCTTGAAGGTCGGTGCAAAAACGTTGGTGATGTTGTCGGCAGTGGACCTTCCGCTGTCCGATGTGGCGATCAGATCCGGGACCGACGGCGCAGGGGGCGGAGCCACGATCGAGACCGACAGGGCGCTCGATGCAGTACTGACGTTGCCTGCGAGATCGGTCGCAGTGGCACTGATGGTGTGAACGCCAACGCTCAGAGCCGTCGCGGTGACCGACCAATTCCCGTTCTGGTCAGCCTCGCCGGTGCCGACCGACGTGGTTCCGTCGAGCAGGGTCACCAAGCTGTTTGCCTCGGCCGTGCCAATGAAAGTCGGCACGGTGATACTGGTGATATTATCCGTGCTCGACGTACCATTGTCGGATGTCGCGATCAGGTCCGGCGCGCTCGGCGCGGCCGGTGGCGTATTGTCGAACGTCACCACCCGAGTGGCGAGCGGGCCCGGGTTTCCGGCCAGGTCCACGACCTGGGCCTCGATCGTCCAAGTGGCGGCATGGCTTGTGGCATCGATTGCGGTCCAATCCGTGCCGGTGACAGTCGAAACGATCCAGCTGGCGCCACCGTCCATGCTGACGCGGAGGCTTTCGTCGCTGGCTAACGCCGCCGACAATTTACCCGTGACAGTCCGGCCCGCGTCCCCGTTGTTTGTAATGAAGTCGGCGGCGGCGCTGTCGTCCGTCATTGCGGCGATCGTTGCTGTCTCCGTCGGCGGGACCTGGTCGAGGACATAGGCCTGCGTCAGCGCGGCGCTGGACAAGCCCGCAGTATTCGTGACTTTCGCGATCATGGTATTGCTGCCGGTCAACATGGCCGACAGCGAGAAACTATCAGTTCCCGTAGCGATCGCAGTCAGCCATGTGGCGCCGCCATCGAGCGACACCTGCACAAAGTCGCCTGCCGCCAGGGCCCCACTCAATTTGCCCGATATGGTCTGTGCGGCAACGTTGGTGATAAAGTCGGTCGTGCTCGCACCGCTGTCCGGCGAGAAGGCCACGCTGGTGACGAACTCGGTCGGCGCGGCCGGCCCGACGACGATTGACACGTCATGTTGCCCCAGCCCGGTCAGCGTGATGTCGAGTTCCTTCGGGTCAGTCTGGCTGACGCCGTAGCTCGCCACGCCCGTCCCGGTCACAACCACTGCGTCACCAGCCTGTGGAAGAGCGACTTTGACGACGCCGTCGCCCACCACAGAGAAACTGAGGTTTTGACCGTTGCCGGTGACCGAACGGAGATCGGCCCGCATCGGCAGCTCGAAGATGTGGGTAACCGCATCCTGCGTCGTACCGAGAGTGATGGTGTAGGTTTGCGGGTTGGCCCCATAGGGCAGGAACAGCTCCTGCGCACTATAGGCGTACCAGCCGGTGACGTTCTGAATGACCTGGGTGCCGCCATTGACGACATCGAGCGCCATCGCGCCGAGGTCAGGCGCCGTCGGGTCGGGTGTAACCGTCGCGGTGATCGTGTTGCCGGAGGTCGTGTAGTTGATCTGCGCCTTCTCCGACGCCGCAATGCGCGAAGCCAGATCCTCCAGCGTCACGAACTCGTAGTTTTTCGCATAGGCATTCGCGATGAAGTCCGCGTACATCTGCGTGGTGTACGGCGACCCCGTCGGCGAGTCGGTCGTGGTGTTCCACGCCGCGACGCCGTAATCGTGCACCGGCAACACGACGACAGGTGTGCCAGCAGCGTTGGCCGTGAGGGCGTTGAATTGCGCCGCCCAGTCCGCCTCGGCCTGGGCAACACTCTTGCCCTCGTACTGGATCTCGGTGAAGTCGAACGTCATGTTCGGGGCGATGTAGACCGCACCCTGCTGCGTCGGATTGATGTAGCCGAACGCGCTCGGGTATCCGGAGTCGATGCCGGTCCACCCGCCGGTGATATAGCCGGTGTAGCCGGCCCCCGAGGGGAAATACGCCATGATGTTCTGGCTGGTGGCGGCGGTCTCCGCCGCGCCTGGCACGGCGGCGCCATAGATCGTGAAAGGATGGCCAAGCGCCAAGCTGAGCTGTTGCTCGAGCGTCGTCTTGGAGGTGCCGAACTCGTAGGCGTAGGTGAAAGGATTGCCGTCGCTGCTGAGGTTGGTGCCGGTCGTCGGCTCCAGGAAGTTGGTGTTCTCCGGCGGCACGGAGAAGGTCAGCGTGGTGCCGTCGGGGATGGTGCCGATGGTACCCTGATTCGTGCCGCCGAAACCGGCGGGTATGTAGCTGATGGTGATGGTCTTGTTGACGTTATCGACTGCGATGACCTGCGTGTTGGCCACCGCACCTCCTTCGCCGGCGGAGCCTGGCAGCGTCGTGTTCGAGCCGATACCCGTGCCGGTCAGCCACATGCCAACCGTGATGCCATAGAATGACGGCACCTGGTCGAGGGTGATCGTAGTCGCGCCCGCCGCCGTGGCGCCGACGGTGTGCGCTGTGAACTTCGTGGTGGGCGGGTTGATGAGATGGGTGTAGGAGTGCGTGCCGATCTCGCCGCCCAGAGCTAGGATCTGCTCATAATACGGCAGGCTCTTCGCCCAGCTCGTTGTCGTCGGATCGATGTTAGAGCCGGCAGGGGGAGTCGGATTGTCGCCGATGTTGACGTAGTACGACCCGACGAAGTCGTACTGCGACTTCCACTGTGTGAGGATCGGCAGCAACTGGTCATAGATGCCAGGCCCGCTCGCCGGCGACACATCGGCCGGAACCTGCGACTGGTCCATGTCCATGCGCACGGCAACGATGCCGGCATCGCGCGAGGTGTGCAGCGCGACACCGGGGGTGGTCCCCAGCACCACTGTCTGGATGGCATTCGACAACAGATTGCTGTCGCCCATCAGCGCCTGGGTGGCAAAATGTACGTTGGTGCCACCGGTCGTAGTCTCGACTACACCTGCAAGCGTGCCGCCCGCGACATTCTCGTTGACCAGAACGTCGGGCGTCACGCCTCCGGCGCCCGTAAAGCCATCATAGCCGACACCAGTATAGGTCTGGATGACCTGACCCGCGCTGTAGCTCTTCATGATCGGATTGCTGACGTCGGCCGCGGTGACGGTCACGTTACCGGTGTTGGCAGCGTTGTCGACGTGCTGCAGACCCAGCAGTGTCTCCATGTTGACGTAGGAATTGCCAGGCAGCGCTACGCCGTTCTGATCGTTGGTGAGGAAGTTGCCCGAGGTGATGATGCCGATGTGGTAGTCGTAGACTGCGCTGGTCAGTGCCGACATGATGGCCGGCAGTTGCGCCGTGTTGACATTGGCCATGTCCGGGAAGATCAGCGCGTCGTAGCCGAGCAGATTGTTGATGTTGGTCAGCTGCGATTCGTCGATGACGTCATAGGAGACGCCGGCCATCCGCACCTGGTTCTGCACCGCCATGAAAAGATCGTCATAGGTGGTCGAAGGCGCGCCTGCGGCATCACCGAGACCCCTGAAGTATTGGGCTGCGGTGGTGTCCGAGTAGACGATGGCCACCTTGTGGGTGGCGGTCTTCGGCTGCAGGGTCGCAGGATCGGTGATCGTGTATTCCGGCAGGGTGTAGTCGCCCGGCATATAGAGAGCGCCGTTGTTGACCCAGTCGGCGATGTTAATGCTGGTTGGCGCCGTGCCGCCCGCTGGCGTCAAGGCGCTGCGCGGTATGGCGATCTCGAGGCTCTCGCCATCCTGGGAAGTTGCGGTGGTGAGCGGTCCAGAGAGGAAGACTCCGTTGCCAGTGTAGAGATAGAATCCGGCGGGATTAAAGGCGTCACCTGTGAAGTAGGAGATGCTGTACTCAGCGCCGATGTTGCCGAATGGGCTGAAACCGGTCGCGGTGTTCTGGTCTGTGTTGAGCCAGATGGTGGTACCCGCGCCGATGACCGGGTCCGTCGCCGAGGTGGCCTGGATACCAATATAGTAGGTGTCGTTCTGAACCGTACCGAACAGGGAATAGCTCGCGACGACGTTCGCCGGCGTGGTGATCAATTCCGAGGAGTCCCAGTCGGAGAAGTTGCCGTCGATGGTGATGGTGGGCTTAATGATAGCCAATGTAAGCTCCTCGATTGACGCCGCAGGGCGCGGGTCTGCTGGCCTCGTGTGACTGTCCGGTTCGTGTCCTTGACAGCGCAGAGAGCTGCGTGACCCGCCCGCCAACAATTCGACAATGTATCGGTCTGGTTTGGATACAAATCCACCAAATTCTCGGCGCAGGGAAATAGTCACTTGATTGAGGGTCGTTATTCGAAAGGTGTAAGCGGCGCATCAGCCTGAGAGCGCCGCTCCCACATTGGTCAAGGAACCCTGCCAGCAGTAGAAGTGAGCCTGCTCTGACAGGACCTCGGTGAGTCATGTGGCCTTGAGAGATTCGGCACCGCGAGCCCGCAGGGGAGGCTGCAGTGTCGCTCCGCCAATTGAGGAATCCAGCCGCTATAATTCTAACGGATGATGCAGCCGACCCGCAGTCACGGCTAAATGACGCACCTCATTGGGAATGCAGATATGAAAGTTGCAAGCGTCTTCGTGGGCTTGCTTTTACTGTTCAGCACCGCGCACGCGCAAAGCATGCCGACCACCGTTCCTCCCGGCATCACATGGTATTGGCAACTCTCTGGCAAGGTGATAGCCACCCACAACACTGCCAGTTTGTATGATATCGACCTGGAAGGAAGCTCAGCCACACTGATAAGGAGGCTGCAAGCTGCCGGAAATGTTGTGATCTGCTACTTCTCAGCCGGCAGCTATGAGCCTTGGCGCAGCGACGCAGCGCAGTTCCCAAAGGCGGCGATCGGCAAGAAGCTGGTGGGTTGGCCAGAGCACTATGTCGATATCCGCGACCGAAGTGTGCGACAGATCATGCAAGCGCGCATCGACAATGCCAAGGACAAGGGCTGCAATGGATTCGAGCCTGACGTGCTGGATGCGTTCACCAATCAGTCAGGTTTTCCGATCACCAAGCAGGATGAGCTCGACTATATCCTGTTCCTGGCCAAGGAGGGACACGCGCGTAATCTGCTGGTGGCATTGAAAAACGACCCAGCTTTGGTATCCGATGTGGTCAATTACCTGGACTTTGCGATCGCCGAGGAATGTTTCGAGCAAGAGGAGTGCTCATCGTACTCGCCATTCGTATTTCAGAACAAGGCGGTTCTTGCGGCGGAGTATTCCGATTTTTCAGCCAAAAAATGCGCCAAGGCAAAGCAGTTGGGGCTCTCGCTGGTATTCTACAATCTGGGCCTGAATGGTCGTAAATACGAGCCCTGCCCATGACCGCGGCGGCAGATGAGATGAGCTGGGCATTGCCAGGTTCCGCGGACGAATCCGAATTGAGCCGGCTCGGTATCTCAGTGCCTTCCGCCGCACTCCGCTCATCGTCTGAGATCAGAATAGCGAGTAGCCGCCGTCGATAACGAACGTATCTCCTGTGTGATACCGCGACGCCGAGCTCATCAGGTATACCGCGATACCACCGAAGTCGTCGCCTTTGCCCCAGCGGCGCATCGGTATCCGCGGCATGACCTTGCCGTGGAACGTCTCGTTCATCGTCAGCCGCTGCGTCATGTCAGTTTCGATCCACCCCGGCAGGATCGCGTGGGCCCGAACGCCATGGCGCGCGAACTCGACCGCCATCGCCCGCACCATCGAGATCATACCACCCTTGGTGGCGGCGTAATGCTCGCTGCGCGGAGCCCCCTCGATCGCTGCCAGCGACGCAGTGCCCACCAGCACGCCATCCCCGCCCCTCTCGACCATGTGCCGCGCCGCCGCGCGGAACGTGTAGAACGCACCGTCCAGGTTGACCCGCAGTACCCGGTGCCACAGCTCGCTGCTCATCTCCAGGAACGACTTCGCTCCTCCGCCACCGATACCTGCGTTGGCGAAGCAGCCATCGATCCGCCCCAACGCCTTCAATGTCTCGGCGAAAGCCGCCTCCACCGCCGTCTCGTCCCCGACATCGCATTGCAGTGCCACTATGCGCCGCCCTGTTCTGGCCAGAGCCACCTGAGCCTCGGCGTTCTTGGCCGCGTTGGTGCCCCAGATCGCCACGTCCGCGCCCGCGTCCGCGACCGCCTGGGCGATGCCGAAGCCAATGCCGCGATTGCCCCCGGTCACCAGCGCCACCTTGCCGCTCAGGTCAAACGGTCCGTACGCCATCTCTGCCCCCTCTCTGCTATGGGTGGTCTAGCACCGGTGCCACGCATCGGCACTGCCCGCGCGCGGTCGCGGCGTTAGTGTCGAATCAGGAGGAGCCCCATGTCTGTGATTCAGCGCCCCAGCGTCTGCACCTTCGACTGCCCCGACACCTGCAGCCTCAGCGTGACGGTCGAGGACGGGAGCATCACCAAGGTGCGCGGCTCCGAGGCCGCGCCGTTCACCGCCGGCGTCATCTGCAACAAGGTGGCGCGCGACATGACGGCATTTGTACACGGCCCGCAGCGCATCCTGCATCCGTTGCGCCGCACCGGCGCCAAAGGCTCCGGGGGCTTCGAGCGCATCTCCTGGGATGCTGCCCTCGACGAAATCCACATGCGCACCAGCGCGGTGATCGATCGCTGGGGACCGCAGGCGGTGACGCCGCTGAACTACGCCGGGCCCCACGGCATGCTCGCCGGTGAAAGCATGTCGGCACGGTTCTTCTACAAGTTGGGCGCGACTCAACTTTATCGCCGCTCGATGTGTGGCGGGGTGCGCAGCGAAGCCTGGGCCGGCACCTATGGTGCGGTGCCTGGCTGCCCGCCGGAGCTTGCCGCCGATGCCGCGCTCAACGTGGTGTGGGGCAACAACGCCACCGTCACCAACCTGCATCTGGTCCGCCGCATCCGCCAATCGAAGCGCAAGGGCGGTCGGCTGATCGTCATCGATCCGCTGCGCACCAAGATCGCCGAACAGGCCGACCTGCATCTTGCGCCACTGCCTGGCACCGATGTCTTGCTGGCCTGGGCGTTGGCCGCGGAGCTTGAGCGCACGGGCGCCGTCGATCTGGCATTCATCGAGCAGCACGTGCTGGGCTTCGAAGACTTCATGGCGCTTGCCCGCGCGTGGCCCGCATCGCGAGCCGCCGCGGCATGCGGGCTGCTGGAGGAACAGATCGTCACGTGTGCGCGATGGCTCGCCGAAGCCGACCCACTGGTGTTCGCGCCGGGCAATGGACTGGAGCGCGGTCGCAACGGCGGCAGCTCTATCCGCGCGCTGATCGCGCTGCCGGCGCTGTTGGGCAAGCTGAACAAACGCAGCGGCATCGTCCTTGGTGCCAGCAATGCCTTTCCCAAGACGATGGCGCGGCTGCAGCGCCCCGATCTCGCGCCTGACGGCATGCGTACGCTCAACCTGCTGGATATTGGTCATTACCTGGCGGACGATTCGATCGAGCCGCCGCTGCGTGCAGTGTTCATCTACAACCACAATCCGGTCGTGGTGCATCCCGACCAGAACCGTATGCGCCGCGGTCTCGCACGCGAGGACGTGTTCGCTGTCGGGATAGACGCGGCGATGACGGAGAGCATGGATTACTGCGACGTTATCCTGCCCGCGGCGACTCACTTTGAGTACGCGGACCTCTATGCGTCCTACGGTCATCATTGGTTGCAACGCGCGGAAGCGGTGATTCCGCCGGCGGGCGAATCGCTGCCGAACACCGAGATATTCCGCCGCCTCGCCGCGCGCTTTGGCTTCGTTGATTCGGCCTTTCAGGCCACCGATGCCGACCTGATGGATGCAGCTGTCGATCTCGGCGACGTCCGTGGCAGCGAGATTCCCACCGACAGCGCACTGCAGATGAAAAGCAACGAGGGCAGGCCGCTGGTGCTATTCGACAATGTCTTCCCAGCTACACCCTCCGGTCGCATCGAGCTGCGCTCGGAATCGTTGGCGCAGCGCTGGGGTCAGACAGCATTGCTACCTAGTTGGCGCGCGCGCACTGGCGACAATCCACTGATGCTGATCTCGCCCGCATCTGACCGGCAGATCAGTTCCACCTTGGGCTTCGCCGCAGCTAAACCGCGGCTGATGATGCATCCGCACGACGCCGCGGCGCGTGGCCTCGCCGATGGCATCGATGTAAAGGTCTGCAACGAGCGCGGCGAGGTTATCTTGCCACTCGAGATTACCGATGCAGTGCCGGTCGGTGTCGTCGCCAGCGAAAAGGGCGCCTGGCTCGCCACCAGCCGCACCGGCCAAACCATCTCCGCGCTGGTCTCTGCCGACATGCGCGCGGACCTAGCCGAGGGCGCTTGCTTTAATGATACGTTGGTCGAAGTGAGCCGAGCATAGCACACCACGACGACGGGATCCGGATAGGCATGCGGAGGATACGATGCGGCTGCCCGCATCAAGCGGTGCCACCCAGCCACGGAACTTGGCCCCAGTGCGCTGAGGACAAGGGCATGACAATTACCGGCGAAAGTCGGTAGCCGACGGAACCTGGGTGCTAACGCGGCAGGCTGCTCGTTCCCATCAGGTATTCGTCGACCGCCCGCGCGCACTGACGGCCCTCCCGGATCGCCCATACCACAAGCGACTGTCCGCGGCGCATATCGCCTGCAGCGAATACCTTATCAACCGACGCGTGATAGTCCGTGGTATTTGCCAGCACATTGCCGCGCGGATCGAGCGCCACGCGTGACTGCTCGATCATCCCTGGCCTGCGCGGCCCCAGGAAACCCATCGCCAACAACACAAGATCTGCCTTGAGCTCGAACTGACTGCCCGGCACCTCCTGCATCGTACCGTTCACCCATTCGACGCGCACGCACTCCAGCGCTTCCACCTTGCCTGAGAGGCCGATTGCGCGCCTGGTCAGCACCGCCCAATCACGATCGGCGCCTTCTTCATGCGCATGTGACGTACGCAACTTTAGCGGCCAGTCCGGCCAGGTCAGCGCCTTGTTCTCGCGCTCCGGCGGTCTCTGCAGGATTTCCAACTGTGTAACCGACGCCGCACCCTGTCGCACCGAAGTGCCGATGCAGTCCGATCCGGTGTCGCCGCCGCCGATCACCACCACATGCTTGCCTTTCGCGGTGATCGTGCCGCGTCCCATCGTGGCGCGCGCCTCGTCATCGCCGGCACCACGCTTGTTCTGTTGAGTTAGGAAGTCCATGGCGAAGTGCACGCCCTCGAGCCCGCGGCCCTGCACTTCCAGATCGCGAGGCCATTCGGCGCCACCCGCCATCACCACCGCGTCGAAGTCGCGCAGCAGCGCGTCCGTCGGCAAGTTCACACCGATTTCGATGCCGGTGCGGAAGCCCACGCCTTCAGCGGTCATCTGATCGATGCGGCGATCAATCAGGTGCTTCTCCATCTTGAAATCGGGGATGCCGTAGCGGAGCAGACCGCCGATCCGATCGCTCTTCTCGAACAGCGTCACAGTATGGCCGGCGCGCGCGAGCTGCTGCGCGCAGGCAAGGCCCGCCGGCCCGGAGCCCACGACAGCAACGCGCTTGCCGGTACGATGCGATGGCGGGTGAGGCACGATCCAGCCTTCCTCCCACGCGCGATCGACAATGGCGCACTCGATCGTCTTGATGGTGACCGGGTTGTCGTCGATGTTCAGCGTGCACGAAGCTTCGCACGGCGCCGGGCAGATGCGGCCGGTGAACTCGGGAAAATTGTTGGTGGAATGCAGCGTGCGGATCGCCGCTTCCCACTGATGTCGGTAAACCAGATTGTTCCAGTCCGGGATTAGGTTGTTCACCGGACAACCGTTGTGACAGAACGGAATGCCGCAATCCATGCAGCGCGCCGCCTGATCCGCCAGCTCCGCATCCGACAGCGGCTTGAGGAATTCGGTCCACGTCCTGCGCCTTACCTCGGGCTTGTCATAGCCGCGGTCATGCCGCTCGATCTCGAGGAACCCAGTAACCTTGCCCATCTTTGAACCTTATTAATCGGCAGCAGCGGCCTTAGCCGCCTGGCGCTCGGCGCGTAAATCGGTCAGTGCGCGGCGAAAATCGAGCGGCATCACCTTCACGAAGCTTGCCAGCGTTCGATCCCAATCGTCCAGCAGCTCACGTGCCCGGACACTGCCGGTGTACAGCAGGTGTCGCTCGATCAACACGCGCAGTCTCTCCGCATCGAAGCGCAACAGGTCGCCCATGCCGCTGTCGTCGACCGACAGTGCGCGCTGGCGCGGCCGTTCGGGATCATCCGCCACGTCCGGATCAGGCGGCAGGACCGGCTCTAGCTCGACCGCTGCCATGTTGCACAGACTCTCGAACCGCCGCTGCGGATCGTAGACATAGGCGACGCCGCCCGACATGCCGGCTGCGAAGTTGCGTCCGGTCTCGCCGAGTACTGCGACGACACCGCCGGTCATGTACTCGCAGCCATGGTCGCCGCAGCCCTCCACCACCGTCAGCGCGCCGGAGTTGCGCACCGCGAACCGCTCGCCCGCGACACCCTGGAAGTACGCCTCGCCGGCGATAGCGCCGTACAGCACGGTATTGCCGACGATGATGTTCTCGGTCGGCTCGCGATCGACCGGTGGATGCCGC
>JBKPOG010000213.1:0-12213 GCA_046732975.1 Pseudomonadota bacterium | reverse complement strand
GTCGCAACCCGTGCTGATGATCTGGCACCATCCAAGTGTGCCGCCGGCGGGCTGCACAAAACATAACGGTCGCCCCAGGTGCTCCGCTCGGCCCGGGCCCACCGCCGCGTCAACCCTGCCAGCCCGCCTTGCGCCGGCCGTCGCGGAAATGTTCGTGTTGCTCGGGAAGGAACCAAGGGGAGCGACTACGAACATAGCGGTCCCAAACCGATCCCTACGCGAAGCCGGATGGTGCGGTCAGGTGGCTGTCGCCGTCATATTTCGGAACTTGATGCTGGACAGTCGCAGCACAGCGGACTGCTCCATCAACGCTGTCGGACGTGACTAGCAAGGAATCGCCGCCCGTCTGTACGATGCTGCCGCCGTACTTCCTGATAGCCGGGTCGATCAGGTTTGCACGTCAGCTCCGATCAGCCGGCTGTATCCGACCATCTCCGCGTGGAGGACCGTGACGAGCTTCCGTCCACCTGATGTGCCGCTGGGTTCGACGGCGTTTAAGGAAGTCATGGAGAGTGCCCCGCACCCATGGCGGACCTGTCGGGCGCGCCTGAGAACATTGGACCGCTCTCAAATCGCATGGATCATAACCTCGTTGCCATACCGCGTCACATCTCCCGGCAACCCACTTCGGCCCGGTTTCGCATGCTGGCGCGAGGGGGCGCCCGCCGTCGGATGCGGATTACGTACAGACTTGCGCCGGAGGCGCTCGACCTGGATCTGTCCCACAAGATTAACATTGACCCAGCGTGGCAGACCAGAGAGAAACCGGAGGGCATGCTGCCCGATCAGGACCCGTCGAGACGACCGGCGTTCGCTGAACTCGGCGACGCGCTCGCCGGGTTCTTTGATCCCGAATGGTATGTAGCGCGTTATCCGGACGTCGTCCGGTCGGGCACCGATCCCCTGGTACACTTTGTCCACTTCGGCGCCGCCGAGTGTCGCGATCCTAACCGCTTCTTCGACTGCGCCTGGTATCTGGCTCACTACCCGGACGTTGCGAATGCGGGGTACCACCCGCTGCTGCACTACTTACAGACCGGTGCCGCGGAATTGCGGAATCCACATCCTCGCTTCGATGCCACCTATTATGTGGACCAGCATCCCGAGGCGGCCGGCAATCCTCTGCTGTATCATCTCCGCTACGGCGTCACCCGCGGCTGGCTCACCGAAAAACCGGTCTCCATTCGCGACTACTTGCCGAGTAGGACTGCGTCGCCCGCCGCGCCACTCGGGGTCACAGTTGACATTATAATTCCGGTCTATCGTGGACTGGTACAGACGCGACGTTGCATCGAGTCGGTCCTGCGAGATGCGGATCGTCCGCCGGGCCGGGTCATTGTGATCGACGATCGCTCACCTGAGCCGAAATTATCTTCATGGCTGGACGCACAGGCTGCGAAGAGCCTGGTAGTTTTGTTGCGTAATCGGCGGAACCTTGGCTTCGTCGCTTCGGTCAACCGGGGCATCGAGGCGGCCGGGACGAACGATGTCGTACTGCTGAACAATGACACCGAAGTTCCGAACGGATGGCTGGCGCGTCTCGCCGGCCATGCCTACGCGACAAAAAAGGTGGCCACGGTATCCCCGTTCTCCAACAACGCGACGATCTGCGGCTATCCAAGCAACGACCCCAACCCACCGCCGTTCGGTCTAGGCTTGGCTGATCTGGATGCCGCGTGTCGCTCCGCGAATGCAGGACGCAGTGTGGCTCTGCCGACCAGTGTCGGCTTTTGCATGTATATCCGGCGTGCTGCGTTGGACGAAACGGGACTGTTCGACGCCAAGGCGTTCGGCCAGGGCTATGGCGAGGAGAACGACTTCTGCCTGCGTGCGACAGGACATGGCTGGCGACACCTCCTCGCTTGCGATACATTTGTATATCACCAAGGCTCGGTCAGCTTCGGAGCCAACTCCGCGGCTGCCGCTCGGGTGGGAATGGCGGTGCTGGAGCGCCGGCATCCGAGCTACAGGAGCATCGTCGCCGAGCATGTCCGGCGCGATGCGGTCGGGCCGTATCGCTTTGCAGTCAGCCTTGAACTGTTGCGTCGATCGGGACGGCCGACAATTCTGATGCTGGCGCACGATCTCGGCGGTGGCGTGCGACGCCACATCGAAGACCTGATGAGACGCATCGAAGGAAAGGTCAACTGCCTATTGTTGGCAGCCACCGTGCGCGGCGCTGCGCTGTCGGTTCCAGTGCTGCCCGGCCATCCCGAACTTGCACTGCCGGCCGACCGGCTGTCCGATCTGGTGGTGGTGCTGCAATCGGCAAACGTGACCCGTGCGCATATTCATCACCTAATGAGCATGGATATAGACGCCCGCGCGCTCCTGCACCGGCTCGGTGTGCCGTTCGACGTCACGGTGCACGATTACTTCGCGATCTGCCCGCAAGTTAATCTGCTGCCTCTGCTGCAAGGCAGGTATTGCGGTGAACCGGACATAGCGACGTGCAACGCCTGCATCGCCAACCGACCGAGCCACGGCGCGCGCGACATCGTGTCGTGGCGCGCCAGCAACACTTGGCAGTTCCTTGAAGCCGAGAGGGTCTTCTGCGCGAGCGAGGATGTGCGCGATCGACTGAGCCACTACGGCCTCGATAAGAAGGCGATCGTAGTACCGCACGAGCCGATCGCAGGGCCATGGAAGCTGTCACCGCGCCCGGTCGGCAGAGGTCCGTTGCGGGTGGCGGTGATCGGCGTGCTCGCTTACCACAAGGGCGCTGTCAGCGTGTTGTCGGTGGCCTCGATCTGTAATCCTGCCCGACTGTCAATCCACGTTATTGGTCGGTCCGAACGTGAGTTGCCACAGGCACCTCTCAAGATCACCGGCGAATACCAGGAAGCCCAGCTACCCGCGCTTATCGCAAAGCTGAAGCCGCATGTGCTTTGGCTGCCGGCGCAGTGGCCCGAGACCTACAGCTACACGCTGAGTGCAGCGATCGACAGCGGACTGCCGATTGTCGCCTCCAACATTGGAGCGTTGCCTGAACGTTTGGCAGAACGGCCAATGACGTGGCTGGTCGACCCGCAGGCATCAGCCGAGGAGTGGATTGGCGTATTCGAGAAGGTCCGCGCGGAGTTGGGTCGGCCGCGCAGAATGGTGGCCAGACCGCGCAAGCCGGTTGCGGACTACTATGCGGAACACTATGTGCGCGCGCCCGCGGTACAAGTCTCGCGCCGCTTGGTGGATCTGCGGCGCAGTGGACGGGTCAGCGTTGTATTGATCCCCGAGCGGTTTAACAGCGGTATGCTGACACCCTGTGCGTATATCCGCCTCTTGCAGCCGCTGTCTCATCCCGAAATCGGTGGCGATTACGATATCGTGCTCGCCGATGCCGAAGAGGCGTTGAGATATCGAGCTGATGTCGTCGTGACGCAGCGCTTTGCTATGGGCGGACAGGAGGCAGCCGAGGCGCTGATCGGACACTGTCGCGAACACGGCATTTCCTTGCTCTATGATCTTGATGACGACCTACGGCGCATACCGCGCGATCACCCGGACGCCGAACTAATACGGCCACGGACGAAGCTGGTGTCTCGCATGGTGCGGGAAGCGGACGCGGTCTGGGTTTCCACGCCAGCGCTGGCGAGCGCATTGGGCAGCCTCCGCGCGGACGTGCTGGTTCACGAGAACGGCATCGACGAGAGACTCTGGCTTGCCGGGATGCCGCCCGTAGCACCACGCGAAGGTCCCGTGCGCGTGCTGTTCATGGGCACGATGACCCACGACGCCGATTTTGCTATCGTCGAGGCTGCCCTCGCGCGTCTGAAGGCTGTGTTCGGCGACTTCGTATCGATCGATCTCCTGGGTATCAGCAGCAAGCCCAATCTGCCCGAATGGGTGAACCGTCTCGGCATGCCGGTGCAAGCGACGACCAGCTATCCCGGCTTCGTCAACTGGATCACCCAGCAGCACTGGGATGTCGGCATCGCGCCGCTCGCTGACACGCCCTTCAGTCGCTGCAAGTCGGCGCTGAAGGCTTTGGACTACGCTGCTATGGGGCTGCCCATCCTGGCGTCGGACAACGTGGCTTATCGTGGCAGCCCGGCCGATGGGGACGCGGGTTGGCTGGTGCCCGACGATACTGATGCGTGGTTCGTCGCGCTGGCACGCCTGGTACGCGATGATACGTTGCGGCGGCAACTGGCCGCACGGGCACGTGAGGCTGCCCGCGGCGGCACCCTTGCCGCTCAGGCAGTGTGGCGGCGCGCGGCATGGCTCGCGCTAGCACCCCGCGTGGAAAGCTCGCGGACTGCGGCGGTACAAGCGGCATAAGCTGCATCAAATTACGGTTCCTGCTCGCAACCGGCGACCTTTGCTTCAGTTCATCGGATCGTATCTCCGGAGGAAACCCACCGATGAGGGCAAACAATCTCGCCACGCTTCTGGCGATCTCCAGTGTCGCGATACTTCCCGCCTGCTCGATGTTTGGAGGGCGGCAGGCCAGCGGCCCGGCAACGACCAGCAGAAGCTATGCTGCCGCACCAAACTACAACTCAGCCGCACAATCCGCGTCTGGCTGGCAGAATGGCGAGTTGTCGCCGAATATGATCCGCCAAGTGCAGCAAAACCTCACGCAGGCGGGGTTGTACAAGGGCCGTGCGGATGGCGTCTGGGGCCCGCAGACCGAAGCAGCAGTTCGTGACTACCAGCAACAGCATAATCTGAACGCCACCGGTCAGCTCGACCAGCCGACGCTGAGCGCCATGAACCTTGGGGCCAACACCAATCAGGGCTATAATCAGAACAACGACGCTAACGGGCAGCAGCCAGCAAACCAGCGCTACGGCAGCAGTTACAATCCTCCGCCAAGCAGCAATACGCAGCCGAACTACAATCCGCCGCCGCCCAACAACCCGACTGATCAGACGAACAACGATACCGGCACGCCGCGCTGATCAGAGAAGGTCGCGCACCCGCTCGATGTCCTCCAGCACGGCGTGGTGCGACACCAGCAGCACTTCGTCGAACCCAATCTGCTGCATACGTCTGAGCTTGGTGCGCACCTCGTCCAGCGTGCCGATCAGCGCGGGTTCCGCGACCTTCGCCAGATCAGCGGAACCGGGCCGGTTGCCGAGATCGACCGCACAGTTGGCGAGCACCGCGTTGGTGCCGCCGGCTTCGCGGAACACCCGCATGCCGGCTTCGAGGTCCTCCCAACTACTGTAGTGGCCCGATGGCGTCCAACCTTGGTACTCTTTTGCCGCAAGCGTGATCCAGCGATGGCTGCGCCAGGCGCCGATCAGGATTGGCGGACCGCCGGCGCAACCCGGCCAGGTAGATAGCGCCGACTCGCCGCGCCAGGTCGCCTGCATGCTGCGGAGGTGCGATCGCAGCATGCCGAACCGCTTGTCGTAGTCGTAGCCCAGCAGATCGAAATCGTCCTTTGTTGAACCGCTACCGACACCAAGAATCAGGCGATTGCCTGACAGTGCCTGTACCGATTGCACGCGATGCGCCAATTCGATGGGGTGTCGCAACGGCAATTGCAGCACGCCGATCCCCAACTCCACCTTGCTGGTGACCGCGGATAGCACCGCCAGCTCAACCAACGGGTCCAGCGTCGGCCGGCCGCGGCCGAGTGAATCGCCCACCCAAATTCCGGGGAAGCCGGCAGCCTCGATACGGCGCGCATAGTCGGCGACCCGGTCCAACAGCCGATCCCGCGGGTCATCGCTGGGCGTGAATCGGATCATCGTGCTGATGCGCATGTCCACCTGCCTGTCGAAGCGTTGAGGACGGCGAGATTGCATCACATCGGTCAGCGGCGCCATTCTTCCCCGATCACATGCACTGGGGAGGTGATGGCCATGCCGACAGAGGCCCTTCGCTCTATCCTGCCCGCGGCCGGCCTGTCCGCCGATCGCGCCAGCACGGTGACGTTCACCGGCGGCACCGATCCGATTCTGCCCACGCCGTTCCGCATCGGCGAAGCCGGCTCGGCGACGCTGGCAGCCACGGGTCTCGCCGCGGCCGACCTGTGGGAAACGCGGACCGGGCGCAGACAGTCTGTCAGCGTTGATGTGCGGCGTGCCACAGCGTCGCTGCGCAGCGGCCATTACATGAAACTTGGCAATGGCGAGGTGTCAGCGCGTCGTAATTCCATCATGGGCGTCTATCCGACCAAGGACAGCGGTTGGAGCTATCTGCACTGCAACTTCCCGAACCATCGCGCTGCAGCACTCAGCGTGCTCGGCGTCGCGGAAGACCGCGATGCTGTGGCGAAAGCGGTGCTGAACTGGAACGCACTGGATCTGGAGGAGGCGATCATCGCCGCCAAAGGTGCTGGCGGAATGGTACGAACGCACGCTGAATGGGCGCGGCATCCGCAGGCAGCAGCAATAGCGTCGCTGCCGTTGATGGAGATCGTTCGCATCGGCGACGCGCCACCCGAGTCGCTCCCGCCCGGCAACCGCCCGCTATCGGGTATCCGCGTGCTCGACCTCACGCGCGTACTCGCGGGCCCGACCTGTGCGCGGACCTTGGCTGAACACGGTGCAGACGTGCTGAAGATCACAGGGCCGCATCTGCCCAATCTCGGCTACCAGGAATTCGACACCGGACACGGCAAGCTGTCGGCGCATCTTGATCTGCGCGAGGCGAAGGACGTCGAAGTGCTGCGCGGACTGGTGCGCGACGCGGATGTGTTCTCGCAGGGCTACCGGCCCGGCACGCTGGGCTCCCGCGGCCTGTCGCCAGAAGAACTCGCGGCCCTGCGACCGGGTCTCGTCTACGTGTCGCTGTGCGCGTTCAGCCACGCCGGGCCATGGGCGTCACGGCGCGGATTCGACACGGTAGTGCAGACCGTGAGCGGCATTACGTCGCGCCAGGCAGAGGTTGTGCCCGGCAAAACGCCCGGGCCGCAGTTCTATCCTGTGTCCGCCATCGACTACTGCACAGGGTATCTGATGGCATTCGGCGCCATGGTGGCGCTTGCGCGGCGAGCGCGCGAAGGCGGCAGTTGGTTGGTGCGTATTTCGCTGGCACAGGTGGGCAAATGGATTGTCGACCTGGGTGAGGTAGCCGAAAGCGCGGCGCGCGATGCACCGGCAGAGTTTCCGGCGGAAGAACTGACGCGCTGGTCGATGGTCAGCGAAACACCATCAGGGAGCCTGCGGCATCTCTCGCCGGTCGTGCAGATGTCGGAGACACAGCCGTATTGGGCGCGGCCGTCTGTGCCATTGGGATATAACCGTCCCGAGTGGCCCGCTCGCGGCGCTTCCTAAGAGTCGCCGGTAAAGGTTAGACGTGGCTGCCAACTACAGCAGTCGCTGGGCGAGGCTTATCCCTGTAGCCTTCATAACCTACAGCCTGGCCTACGTGGACCGCGCCAATTACGGCATTGGTGCAGCCGGGGGACTGGCGACTGATCTGGGCATTACCGGTGAAGCCAATGCGCTGCTCGGAGCGTTGTTCTTCCTCGGCTACTTTCTGTTCCAGATCCCCGCAGCCTGGTACGCCGAAAACCGCAGCGCCAAGCAGCTGATGTTCTGGAGCCTGTTGCTGTGGGGCGCGTTCGCGGCGCTGACCGGCGTCATCAGCGATGTCAGCCTGCTGTATATCGATCGGTTCCTGCTGGGAGTGGCCGAGAGCGTCGTGCTGCCAGTGATGCTGGTCTTCCTGAGCCACTGGTTCACCAGCAGCGAACGCTCGCGCGCCAATTCATTTCTCATCCTTGGCAATCCGGTGACAGTTCTCTGGATGTCGATCGTGTCGGGTTACCTGGTCCACACAATCGGCTGGCGCGGCATGTTCATTGTTGAGGGCCTCCCGGCAGTGGCCTGGGCCTTCCTCTGGCTCTGGCTGGTGCAGGACCGCCCGGCGCAGGCGCAGTGGCTCGATCCGCACGAACGAGGCGACATCGAGCAGCGGCTGCAGGAGGGACAGCGAGCGCTGAAGCCAATGCGCAACTACGCGGAAGCTTTCCGCACGCCGATGGTGGTCGCATTGTCCCTGCAGTACTTCTGCTGGAGCGTCGGCGTTTACGGGTTCGTGCTGTGGTTGCCTTCGATGCTGAAATCCAGCAGTCAGCTCGGCATAGTGACAGTGGGCTGGTTGTCGGCCGTCCCGTATCTGCTCGCGACACTGCTGATGATCCTGACTTCGTACGGCTCCGATCGGTCTCGCCATCGCAAGGCGTACGTATGGCCGTGTCTCATCATCGGCGCCCTCGCCTTCGCGGGTTCCTGGCTGCTAGGCCCAGCGAACTTCTGGCCGGGATTTGCGCTGCTGGTGATCGCCGGCGGCGCCATGTATGCGCCGTATGGCGCATTCTTCGCGTGGATCTCCGAGGTACTGCCCCGCAATGTCGCCGGCGGTGCGATTGCCTTGATCAACAGTTTCGGAGCTTTGGGCTCATTCGTCGGATCCTATGCGGTAGGTTGGCTGAATGCGGCGACCGGCGGACCGGACGTGTCCTACCTGACCATGGCAATCGCTCTATTGATCAGCGGCCTGATCACGCTCGGGGTCGGGGCACCAGCCCAGGAACGAGCACCGTCGGCGCAGCGAATAGTTCACTGATCCTGAGTTGACCGGGCAGCGATCAGACCTTCATCTGGCGTGCGCCGCTCGGGAGCCATCTATTTGCCTCGCAATGCATGGTTCGTCTCCTACGGTCTCCTTGGACTGACGCAGAACGGGCTGGTCCCCGTGCTGATGCCGCTGGTCGCGGCGAACAGCGCCGCCGCTGGGCTCACCTATGCGGCTTTCTCGTTTCTTGGCTTGTTCGCTCCTCTGCTTGGGGCCTGGGCTGATCGCACCGGGCGGCATCGCGACCTGCTGATCTGGGGCACATTTGGAGCAGGCTGCCTGCTGCTGCCATTCGCGGCGGCCCATGGTCTGCCGCGCATCCTGCTGGCGGCCGGAGCTGGGCTCGGTGTGATGGCGACAACCACGGCCGGCAATGTGCTGGCGATCCAGGGCGTTCCGGAAGCTGACTGGGATGCGCGCGTGGCCCTGTTACAGCGCTATGTCAGCGCCGGGCAGGTGATCGGGCTTGTCGCCGCGGGAGTACTGGCCCAGCGGTCCGTCGGCCTCGGGTTCGTGGTTTCGGGCGTGGCTTTGCTGGCCGCCGGTGCATTGGCTATTGCCACGGCGCCCGCAGGTTTGCCACGCGAGCCGACCAACAAGCCACCGCCGAGACCAATGGTGGGCGGCGATGCCGGTATCACGGGACCGCACCATCGCGCTCACCATGTGTCTTTGCAGGAGCTGCGAAGTTTCCTCGCTGTGATTACCCAGCCGCTGCGGCGGTTCCTGATCGTGTGGCTGATCGCGTATCCCGCGATGAACGGGTTCGCGACGATGTTTCCGGTGGCGATGACTCGTGAGTTCGGGATGGAAGCGGTTCTGCCATCGAGCGCCTATGCCGTAGGGGTTGCTGCAAGCTTGTTGCTGTATGCGCCGATTGGTGTCGCGACGCATCGCGTCGGTGGGGGCCGCATGCTAGCGCTGGGGATGGGCGCTCGCCTGCTGGCGCTGGGATTGCTCGTCATCGCCGGCTTCCTGCATCTCGGTTGGATCGCCTGGCTGGTGCTGGTGGGTTTCGCACTGATCCAGTTCGTCTGGCCGCTGCTTGCCGTCGCCGCCAATTCTCTGGCGGTACGCTTCGCGCCCACGGCGCGTGGCGAGAGTGTCGGCCTGTTCAATGCCGCGACCTCGCTGGCGGCGGCGGTCGGGTCAGCAGTGGCAGGCTTCATCTTCAATGCCGCGGGCTTCGCCGGCCTTGCTGCGGTCACTTGCGTGATGGTGGGATTGGCGACGGTGCTGACCGAGGTGTGGCTGGTGAAGCACAGCCGGCCGACCAGCACAGATCGCACGTGAAGCTCACCGATTTTAATTAAAGTGCGCAGCCCTGTCATCGCATCGTCACATGTGGAAACATTCACGCCGGGAGGCGGGCCGCTTGGCACCCTTGTTAGACTTCGATGATGCCGTCGCGCAGGCCCTTGGCGACCGCCTCTGCCCGGCTGGTCGCATCGAGCTTGGCGAATAAAGCTTCGAGGTGGAACTTGACCGTGTGCACCGAAATGGCGAGCGCACGGGCCACTTCCTTGTTGCTCATACCCTGACCCACCAACGTTAGCACCTCTGCTTCGCGCGGCGTGAGCAGCGGCGGCGTGTCGTCCACGGCAGGGCGAAACCCGTCGCGCGCTGCTCCACGTGGCGAGCGCACCAGCAGGCCGGCAGCAGCCGCGCGCAGCGCTGCATCGAGTTGCGCCGGACTGACTTGACGTTGGAGGACGCCAGTCGGCTGTTCGCCTCGGAGGCGACGGTCGGTGAGGGCGACCACCGGCGCCTCGACCTCACCCGGCACCACGGCGTCACGATCCAGATCACAGAGCACGACGTCAGGGGTTTCGTGGACCAGCAGGTGGCCAGCAGCCTGAAGCATGGCGGACAGTCCCTGCCGGCGCACGGGATCATCGGCGTGAAGCGAAATGCGAAGCTGCTCGCTCATGCCCTGGCGGGGCGCGCGCCGATGGTCACGGTGACGAGGCGAACCTCGCCGGCGCGCAGCAGCTTCAAGGTCGCGGGCTGGCCGATGCGTTCGGGGGTCAATGCGATGGCCAGGCCGCGCGCCCGGCCGGTGCGGCTGCCGTCAACCTCCAGGATAATGTCGCCGGGCAGCACGCCGGCCTGCTCGGCTGGGCAGCCAGTGGCGATCGCGATCACCATCATGCCGGCATCGCGACCTGCTGCCTCACGGAAGCGCTCCGGCACCAACACGTGCTGCAGACCGACACCGAGCCAGCCACGAGCGACGTGGCCATCCGTCAGGAGTGGTTCGAGCACGCGCTCGATGGTCGCGGCAGGGATCGCCAGCGCGGTGCGACGCGGACCGGAGGTGGACATGCCGATCAATTGGCTGCTCAGCGTTAGCACCGGCCCGCCTTCGTCGGCGCCAAGACGGGTATCCAGCCGAACCAACGCCTCGATGCGGCCGCCGGCCTCGCTGTGCCATTCGGGGCCGGTCGCATGCACCATACCGAGACGGCTGGTGGGTCTGCCACGCGGGTCGGCGCCGACGACGAGCGCAAGTGACCCGGCGCGAGTTGAGGCGAGAGCGGCGGGCAGAGAAGGACTACCCAAAGCCTTGGCCAGGCGAAGGACCGCAACATTGGTTCCGGCATCGCGCCCAGCCAAGCGCGCCGCGATTTCTGTCCCGTTGTGGACGATGCCAAAGTCGGTGCCCTGTGGCAGCACCTGCTCCGAGGTCACCACGACATCTGGGCGCCAGAGGATACCGCTGCGGCCACGACGGCCGGCGCGGATGGCGACGACGAATCCGGACGCCGCCTGCACGCGGTCGGCGAGCGCATCGGACAGGTGTTCGAGGGTGTCGATGGTCATGCTTCAACTCCAGAGCCTGCACTGCCGGCACTCTGCGCCATGCCGGGCAACTAAGGCATCGGCTGGGTGACCAGTAAGAACCCGGCCTTGTGGCCAGGATGTCGCGTGGCGGCGCCGTTCCCACTTGGGGCGACCGAAGGGACACTGCCATGCCGCTCGATGCCACTGCCGGCGTTCCGCCGGCCGACGATCTCGACCCCTATTCCGCACAGATCGTGCACGCGTTCGAACGGGTCGGCCCGACGGTGGTGCACGTCATTGCCTTCGGCGCCGACGCAAAGCCGAAGGGGCAAGGCTCGGGCGTGATTTTCACACCCGATGGTTACGTGCTCACCAACGCTCACGTGGTGGCAGGCGCGGCGAAGCTTCGTGCAATATTCACCGATGGACAGGTGCTGGATGCGGCTCTGGTGGGGGCCGACGCGGATACCGACACTGCGGTACTGCGGCTGTCCGGCAACGGACTGCCGCACGCCGAGTTGGGGTCGTCGGCGAGCCTCCGGGTCGGACAGCTGGTTGCCGCGATCGGCAATCCGTTAGGATTCCAATGCACCGTCACGGCTGGAATCGTTTCGGCGCTGGGGCGCACGCTGCGCACGCCGTCAGGGCGCATGATCGAGAGCGTGATCCAGACGGACGCGCCACTGAACCCGGGCAATTCAGGTGGTCCGCTGGTGAGCGGCGCGGGCCGGGTGGTGGGGATCAACACGGCGACGATTGCACCGGCACAGGGGATCTGTTTTGCGATCGGGATCGACACTGCGGTGTGGGTGGCGACCAGGCTTATGCGAGACGGGCGGGTGAGACGGGCGCGGCTGGGGATTTCCGGGCAGACGGTGCCGATCGATACACGCT
>JBKPOG010000212.1:0-12643 GCA_046732975.1 Pseudomonadota bacterium | reverse complement strand
GGCTAGGCTAATGCGCAACGTGTATATCGCCCACAAAGCAAGGGAGGCGTCGGATGACCAAGGTGGCGGTGCTTGACGACTGGCAGGGTGTGGCCAGGGAAAATGCGGACTGGTCACAGTTGCAGGCGCGCGCCGAGGTAGTCTTTTTCGCCAAGGCATTCGAGAACGAGGACGATGCCGCGCGGCAGCTGGCGGATTTCGACATCGTACTGTCGATGCGCGAACGCACACCGTTGCCTGGCTCGTTGATCAATCGCTTGCCGAGGTTGCGCATGCTGGGAATGACGGGTGCGCGCAACGCGTCGCTGGACACGGCGGCGTGCACTACGCGTGGCATCGTGGTGTGCAATACAACGGGTGGCAGCAACAACGAGGCGGCGACCGCTGAACTCGCACTCGGCTTGCTGATCAGTGCTGCGCGCGCCATCCCAGCCGGAGACGCCAACATCCGTGCTGGAAGATTCCAGGAAGATGTGCCGGTCGGTTATGCCCTTGCCGGCAAGACTATGGGATTGGTCGGATTGGGCCGTCTGGGCTCGCACATGGCGCGCTACTGCAAGGCGCTGAACATGGACCTGCTGGCCTGGAGTCAGAACCTGACACCGGAGCGCGCTCAGGCGGCGGGTGCAACGATGGTCTCCAAAGAGGATCTGCTGTCGCGATCCGATGCGGTGAGTATTCACCTGGTACTGTCGGACCGCACGCGCGGTCTGATCGGCGCGGGGGATCTGGCACGCATGAAGCCTGGCGCGATCCTGGTGAACACGTCACGCGGTCCGATCGTTGACGAAAAGGCGCTGATCGAGGCGGTGCAGGCGCGCCGCATCGTTGCGGCATTGGACGTGTTCGACCGTGAGCCACTGCCAGCCAGGCATCCATTCCGAAGCGCACCGAACGTGGTGATGACGCCGCATCTCGGTTATGGCGTGCAGGAAACGTGGGACGTATTCTATCCGCAGAGCGTGGAGAATGCGCTGGCGTTTCTGGACGGCAAGCCGGTGCGGGTAACCAATCCGGAGGCGCTGACCAAGCGGGGTTGACCGGCCGCCGTCCCGCGTTATCCATCCGCCGGATCTGTACTGGAGGCATTCCCATGCGCGCCTGGGCTGTGGTCGAGAACGGCAAGCCGTTGCAGCAACTCGAACTGCCGACGCCGGAGCCGAAGGGCACCGAGGTGCTGGTCGAGGTGACGCATTGCGGCGTCTGCCATTCGGACCTGCACATCTGGGAGGGCTATTACGATATCGGCGGCGGTAAGAAGATGTCGCTGAAAGACCGCGGTGTGGTGCTACCCCTGGCCATGGGACACGAGATCGTTGGCCGGGTGGCGAAGCTTGGTCCTAATGCCACCGGCGTGAGGGTGGGCGACCTGCGCATCGTCTTTCCCTGGCTGGGCTGCGGGCACTGCGAAAAGTGCCAGGCCGAAGAGGACAACATGTGCCTCACGCCGCGCAGTCTCGGCGTGTATGCCAATGGCGGCTACGGCACGCACGTGATCGCGCCGCATCCGCGGCACTTGGTGGATCCGGGTACGGTCGACCCAGGGGTCGCGGCCACCTATGCGTGTTCTGGCATCACCGTCTACTCGGCGATCCGCAAGGTTATGTCCCAAGGGGACAAGTTTCCGGCGAATGAGGCGATCGTGCTGGTTGGAGCCGGTGGCCTGGGTCTCAACGCGATCGCCGTGCTGCGCGCGATGCGGCATCAGAACATCGTGGTGGTGGATATCAGCGCCGAGAAGCGCGAAGCCGCGCTAAAGGCCGGCGCGCATAAGGTGGTGGATGGCAGCGGCGAGGGGGTGACCCAGCGCATCATCGACGCCGCCGGTGGGCCGGTGCTCGCGGTGATCGATCTGGTCAACGGCACCCAAACCGCGCGTTTTGCCTTCGATGCGCTGCGCAAAGGCGGCAAGCTGGTGCAGGTCGGATTGTTCGGCGGCGAGCTCACTGTGCCGCTGCCGCTGATGGCAATCCGCGCACTGACCGTGCAGGGCAGCTACGTTGGCAATCCGAAGGAACTGCGGGAGTTGGTGAAGCTGGCCCAGGATGGCACGCTGCCGGCGTTGCCTGTTGCCATGGTGCCGCAGAGTCAAGCGAACGAAGCGCTGATGCGGCTGCGCGACGGCAAGGTGACCGGACGGCTGATACTGCGATCAGACGCCGCCTGATCGCTACAGCACCAGTCCAAGCCACATCAGCATCAGCAGGGTGATCATGCCCATCGCGCCGAGGATAGCGGTCGGCTGTACGTCGGCCTGCTGGGCGGTTGCGATTGAGCGCTGGCGCATGACGCAAACTCCTGTCCGAGCCATGACCGGAATTCAGCATGCGTTGAAGATCGCGGGAATCGGGTAATCTCCGTACGGGAAACAGGAGCAGCGGAACCTGCAATGAGCCAGACTGCCACAATGCGCCGCTCGATCGTACTGAAGCGACGGCCTCACGGCGCACCAAGTCGCGAGGACTTCGAATTCCGTGAGGATGCCGTGCCCCAGCCTGGCTCCGCCGAGGTGGTCACGCGCACCATCTGGCTGTCGATTGATCCCTACATGCGCGGGCGGCTCCGCGAGCAGCAGACCTATGCGCAGCCGGTCAACCCCGGCGACGTGATGACTGGCGAAACCGTCGGTGAGGTCGTCGCCTCGGCGCACCCGGACTTCGTCACCGGCGATGTGGTGGTGGGCGCGCGGGGCTGGCAGACCCATTGTCTGTCGCCCGCTGACCGGCTGGTGAAGCTGCCCCGGCATGCCGCACCGCTGTCGGCCTATCTTGGGGTGCTGGGAATGCCCGGGGCGACGGCGTATCGCGGCATCAGCGAGATATGCCAGCCGAAGAAGGGTGAGACGGTGGTGGTATCCGCAGCCTCCGGTGCGGTCGGATCGGTGGCGGGGCAGCTCGCGAAGCGGGCCGGTGCCCGCGTTGTTGGCGTCGCGGGCGGTCCGGAGAAATGCCTTTGGGTGCAGGACAGTCTTGGCTTCGACGACTGCGTCGATCATCGTTCGCTCAATCTGCGGCGCGAGCTAGCGGCCGCTTGCCCGAATGGCATCGACGCCTATTTCGAGAATGTCGGTGGCGCGGTCCAGGCAGCGGTGTTTGATCTGCTCAATCCGTTCGCCCGGGTGGCGATGTGCGGCATGGTGTCCCAATACAATGAGGCCGAATTCCCGGCTGGTCCCAATCTTGGCTTTGTGGTCGGCAAACGCGTGCTCATCCAGGGGTTCATTGTCTCGGACAAGCCAGAGAAGCTTGCGGAGTGGCGTGCGCTGGCCGCTCCCTGGGTGGCCGGCGGCAGCCTGGTGTATCGGGAGGACACGCACGACGGGCTGGAAAATGCGCCCGAGGCGCTGGCTGGGATTCTGAGCGGGCGAAACTTCGGTAAGATGCTGGTGCGGGTGGGGCACGATCCGAGGTAGGCTGGGCAGTGGGGGATGTTGTCACCCTCGCGAAGGCGAGGGTCCAGCCCCGGGTACAAACGAGCGATACAGGTCCTCCCACTCAGGGTTGTCTCGCTCAATAAGCGCCAGCTTCCACGCACGGCGCCAGTGCTTCAGCTGTTTTTCTCGACGCATCGCGGTATTCATTGAGTCATGGAATTCGGCATAGACCAGCCTGTGGACCCGGTATCGCTTGGTGAATCCTTCGAAGACCTCCGCCCGATGCTGCCAAACGCGCTGCTCAATGTTGCTGGTCACGCCGATGTACAGGGTGCCGTTGCGCTGGCTGGCCAGCATGTACACGCATGGCTGTTTCATCGTGGCTGAGCCACGGCTGGACCCTCGCTTTCGCGAGGGTGACGGTAATTGCCGCCGATGAATTTGTGGTAATTCCGGCGCAAGCGAAAACGGGTAGCGCCCCACAATGGACCACACGCTCCACCAGACCTTGACCGACTGGCGCAGACATCTGCACGCCAACCCGGAGTTGACACTGCATGAGACGGAAACCGCGGCCTTTGTGCGGGCGAAGCTGCACGAGCTAGGGGTGTCCTTCGTTGCCGATGTCGGCGGGCATGGGGTAGTGGCCACCATCTCGCGGGGTCAGTCGAACCGCAGTGTCGGCCTACGGGCCGACATGGACGCACTGCCGATCACCGAGACCAGCGGGCTGGCGCACGCATCGAAGAACCCAGGCGTGATGCATGCCTGCGGCCACGATGGTCACACGACGTCGCTGCTCGGTGCTGCCGCACTGCTGCAACAGGACACGTCCTGGACCGGCACCGTGCACCTTGTCTTCCAGCCGGCGGAAGAGGGCGGTGGTGGGGCGAAAAGCATGATCGCCGACGGGTTGTTTCAACGCTTTCCGATGGAGCGGATCTTCGGCTACCACAACTGGCCGGGCCTCGATGCCGGCACCGTCGCGGTGCACGACAGCGCGGTGATGGCCTCGGGCTCGCGTATCGAGTTCCGTGTCATCGGCCGCTCTGGCCACGCGGCCTTACCTCATCTGACGCGCGATCCCATGGTGGCATCGGCGCATCTGCTGCTGGCTCTGCAGACGATTGTTGCACGCAACGTCAATCCGCTGGATTCGGCGGTTATCACCGTCGCCACGATGGAGGCCGGCAGCGCGGCGAATCAGATTCCCGACGAAGCGTTCATGCGGGGCACCATGCGGACGCTGCGCAATGAGGTGCGCGATGACGTGGAAGATGCCATCCGCCGTGTGGCCGCTGGCGTCGCGCAGGCGTGCGACGTCGACATCGAGGTGACGCTGCGGCGCGGCAACCCGGTGACGGTGAATACGCCGGCAGAACGCGATGCTGCCGCTGAAGCCGTGCGGGCGGCGGGCCTGCCACTGCGCCGCGATCTGGCACCGGCCATGACCGGCGAGGACTTCGCGTGGTACTTGCAGGAGCGACCCGGGGCATTCGTCTGGATCGGCAATGGTCCGGCCGACGAAGGCCGTGGGCTGCACAGTTCAAATTACGACTACAACGATGCGATCCTGCCGGCCGCATCAGCCTATCTTGCAAGCGTGGCCAAACGGGCGCTGACGGGCTGAACGCTCAGGCCGCGATGTTGTCGATCAGTCGGACCGACCCCAGTCGTGCAGCGACGATGAGTCTGGCACCAGACGTCATCCGCGGCAGCGCCGACATGGTCACCGCATCGGCCAGTGCTAGGTAATCAAGCTGGAAGCCTGCTCGGCTTAGATCGCGCTTTGCATCGGCCAGCGCAGTGTCGATTGCGCTTCCGCTCCGGAGTGCGGTTGCTGTTGCGCTGAGGATTGCTTGCAATCGCGGTGCGATGGCGCGCTCGGCGGCGCTGAGGAAGCGATTGCGTGAGGACATCGCCAACCCATCCGACTCCCGCACCGTCGGCACAGCGACGATCTCCAGCGGCAAATGCAGATCGGCGACCATTCGGCGCACCACTTGCAACTGCTGCCAGTCCTTCTCGCCGAAATACGCGCGATCAGGGCGTACCTGGCCGAACAGCTTTGCGCAGACTGTTGCGACGCCACGGAAATGACCAGGGCGTGCTGAACCTTCCCACTGCTCCGCCGGCCCTGCGACATCGATTGTTGTTGCACCACCGGGGGGATACATCGTCGTAACGTCCGGCAACCACACCAGATGGCAGCCGCAGGCTCGCAGCGCAGCGAGGTCGCCTGCTTCATCGCGTGGATAGAGTGAGAGATCCTCGTTGGCATTGAATTGCAGCGGATTGACGAAGATCGACACAACAACGGCGGCACCACTGGTCGCTGCTGCAGTGACCAGCGCGCGATGACCGTCGTGCAGGGCGCCCATGGTCGGCACGAGCGCCAGGGAGCCGAAACGTCGGCGCAGCGCCGCGCCCGCTGACTGCAACGCCTCGATCGTACGAACGACTTCCATGCCCTGAACTTGGCCTCGTGGTGGCGACGGCGCAACATGTGCGCACGACTGGAGGACCAGGTGACGCAACGACTCGCAGCACGTTTCCAGCGATTTGCCGAGGTGGAGGCGCACGGCAGCTCGCCGCTGTACGAGGCGTTGGCGTTGGGCGTGGCTGGCGATGCATTCGCGCTGGAGTTTCTTAAGGGACTACCGGAGGCGAAGCGCCAGCCGAATTTGCTATTTGGCGCAGTTCGCCATCTCTGCGGTACGCCGGCCGATTGGCCGACATTTCGCGCCATGCTGCATGCGAAGGCGGCAGACGTTCGAACCGTCATGCTGGAGCGCCGCACGCAAACCAATGAGCCAGGTCGTTGCGCGACACTGTTCCCGGTGCTGTCGCGCCTGCCGCAGCCGCTTGCTTTGCTCGAAGTTGGTGCGGCAGCAGGGTTGTGTCTGCTGCCCGATCGGTATGGTTACGACTACGGCGGACGATGCGTCGCATCATCTATGGCGGATGCGCCGGTGTTTCCTTGCCGCGCCAACGCCGCGACGCCAATCCCGCGACAGACATTGCGCGTCGCATGGCGACTTGGTCTCGACCTGCACCCGCTGGATGTGGGGAATGCTGAGCATGCGGCGTGGCTGGAGACGCTGGTATGGCCGGAACACGACGCTCGCCTGCAACGGCTGCGTCGCGCGTTGACGATAGCGCGACGTGATCCGCCGCGCGTCGTGCAAGGTGATCTATTGCAGGACTTTGCCTCGTGTGTGCGGCAGGCTCCTGCCGCGGCGACGTTGGTCGTGTTCCATACGGCGGTGCTGGCATACGTGGCGGACGCTGCATTGCGCGAAGAATTCGCAGATGCGGTCCGGCGCAGCGGAGCGGTCTGGGTTAGCAACGAGGTGCCGGGTGCGTTCCGTTCGTTTGCGGCGCCACGTGGACCGCGTGGTGCATTCCTGCTTGCGGTTGATGGCGTACCGCAGGCGTGGACCGACCCGCATGGCGGCTGGATCGAATGGATCGATGAAGGGGAGATAACACGATGAAGTTGGCAGGGCAGATTGCGGTGGTGACCGGCGGATCGCGCGGCATCGGCCGCGCGACAGCGTTGGCGTTCGCCACCGAAGGCGCGGATATCGCGTTCTGCCATCTGGACGATGGTCCGAGGGCAGAAGAGACAGCGAGCGAAATCCGCGCGCTTGGTCGGCGGGCGATGCATCGCTCGCTTGATGTCATCGATATTTCCGGCACTCGCGCCTTTGCGCAGGAAGCGGCGACCACGTTCGGGCCTATCGACATCCTGTTCAACAACGCCGGCATGAACATCCGCAAGAAATTCGAAGACTATACCGAGGCGGACTACGATCGGATTTTGGACGTGCACGTTAAAGGCATGTTCTTTATGGCGCAGGCGGTGTATCCGGCAATGGCGGCGCGTGGCCGCGGCTGCATCATCAACATTGCCTCGCAGCGCGGGATCAAAGGGGCAGTGAATTCGACGCCGTACTGCGCGGCCAAGGCGGCGATCATCGGCTTCACCCGCGCGCTCGCCTGCGAGGCGACACCGAAAGGCGTGCGGGTGAACGCTATTGCGCCAGGCCCGATCGTCACGGACTTGACCGCGACCATGGCGCCGGAGGATCGCCAGGCGTTTATCGACGCCTTACCGGTTCACCGCTTCGGTCGCCCTGAGGAGATTGCCGCGACAGCCCTATTGTTGGCGGGTCCGGAAGCCGGGTTCTATGTCGGTGCAACGTTGTCGCCGAATGGCGGCGACGTGATGTACTGACGCCCGTGCGGGCTCCGGACGCAGGACTGCACGGATTGCTGACTCGCTTTATCCAGCCTTGGCCTTGCAAGGTCTGGACAATAGTTTGCGGTTGAGAAGGGGAATTCCCCCACCGTCTGGAGGTCTTTGCAGATGACCGGTTCGCCGGCCGTGCCGCCACTAATGCCTCGGGTGAGGAATGCCCCGCCGCGCGCCATCGTCCTGACATCGCATCCGCCGCCGGCGGGGCGCCTCGTGCCATTGCGCTGGGGTGCCGCCGACCCAGCCGAGCGTGGTCCAGTGGTCGCCACTTTGCACGATCCGGAGGTGCGCAACGTGATCGGCACACATGCCGGCGCCTACGCGCTGCACCGGGCGTTGGCAATCGCTGCGGGCAAACTGGCGCCAGGACACCGCCCCGACCTGACCGACACCACCCCGGCGGCGCATATCGGGCCTTATCCGCAATGGGGCGACCCGGAGCGTATCGTGTCGCTCGACCCCTGGGGACATCTGACGAGCGAGATATTCGCCGACCGAATCGCCGCCGGCTGGGACATCCGTCCGACCATCGCGGTGACTCGCGCGCGCATCAACATGCCGGAGATTGCTGCTGCGGTCCGCGTCGGAAGGCTCGAGTCGGACGGCGCGGTGTTGACCGACGCCGGCGAGGTTCGGGTGACCAAAGTCGCCGTGGAGCCGGTGTGGTACCTGCCGGGTGTGGCGCGTCGGTTTGGCATCAGCACGACGGATCTGCGTCGTTGCCTGTTCGAGCAGACCGGTGGGATGTTTCCGGAATTGGTGACGCGGCCTGATCTGGAGGTCTTCCTGCCGCCTATCGGTGGCATGTCGGTCTACATCATCGGCGATCCATCGCGCCTGGGCCGACCCGAGACGCGGATAGCCTGTCGTGTGCACGACGAATGCAACGGCTCAGACGTGTTCGGCTCCGATATCTGCACCTGCCGCCCGTATCTGGCGCATAGCGTGGAAGTGGGTGTGGCGACCGCGCAGCGAGGCGGTCTGGGCGTTGTCGTTTATAACCGCAAGGAAGGTCGTGCGCTTGGCGAGGTGACGAAGTTCCTGGTCTACAATGCGCGCAAGCGACAGGCTGGGGGGGATCGCGCGGAGGCTTATTTCCAGCGCACCGAGTGCGTTGCGGGCGTCGCCGACATGCGGCTGCAAGAGCTGATGCCGGACGTGCTGCACTGGCTTGGCATCCAGCGGATCGATCATCTGGTGTCGATGAGCCATCTGAAATACGCGCAGATCGTCGCTAGCGGCATTGAAGTGATCGAGCGCTTACCGATCCCCGACGAACTGATCCCGCCTGACGCCAACGTGGAGATGGATGCCAAGAAGGCGTCGGGTTACTACGCCGAAAGCATCCCTGACCGGCTCGCCTTGCAGCTGCCCAAGGGCCGCGCGCTGGGTGACTGACCACGACGCGGCTGAGCACCGCCTGCTGCACCGGCTTCGTTCGCCGGGCGCCGTGCGCGAGCGGTGCCACGCGATCCTGCGCATGGCGGAACAGGGTGCGCTGACGCATTTCGCGCTCGATGCTGCGCGACTGGACGACGTCGCGGGCTATGTGGCGGCGGTGATCCTGCAGAACTATCCGGACCTGCGAATTCCCTATCACTCGCGCTGGCGACATTTCGAAGCCGGCGGCATCGATCGCTGGGCAGGGTTGGCGCGGCAGCTGCACGGACGGGATGCAGGCGAGGTTGCGCGGGCGCGGATCGATCTGTGCACCGTCAGCGTGCTGCTGGATGCCGGCGCCGGTGCCACATGGCGCTACCATGAACCTGACACCGGACTGGTGCTCCAGCGCTCGGAAGGTCTTGCTGCGGCCAGCCTGCATGCCTTCCGTTCCGGGTTGTTTTCCTCCGATCCGCGGCAACCGTTGCGTGCTGATGCGGCGGCCCTGATGCGGATCTCTGACGCCGACTTGGCAGTCGCGTTTCAGGAAGCGCCGAACAATCCCCTGTCTGGGCTGGCGGGCCGTGCAGCACTGCTGCGCAACCTTGGCATGGTGCTACAGGATGGCAGGATCGGTGACCTGCTCGAAACCTGGTACATGCAGGCGAGCAACGGTGTTCTGACCGCAGCCGACGTCTTGAGCACCATCCTGGATGTGATTGCGCCAATTTGGCCGGGTCGGCTCAAGCTTGGCGGTGAGAATCTCGGCGATGTGTGGCTTCACCCGGGACTGCCTGGCGATGGCCTGGTCCCATTTCACAAACTGTCGCAGTGGCTGTGCTACTCGCTGATCGAGGTGCTTGAGCAGGCCTCGATCACTGTGACAGGGCTCGACGGCCTGACCGGACTTGCGGAGTACCGCAACGGGGGGCTGTTCATCGATCTTGGCGTGTTGCGATTGCGCGACCGGTCGGTCGCGTCGCAGCCGTTGCCGGTGGATCACGCTGCCATCATCGAATGGCGCGCGCTCACTGTGGCCCTTCTGGATGCCCTGGCGCCCAGGCTGCGTTCTCGGCTGGGCGTCTCGGCTGGCGACATGCCGCTTGCGAAGCTTCTCCAGGGGGGCACCTGGGATGCAGGGCGGAGGATCGCGCGCGAGCGGCGGCCGGACGGGTCACCACCGCTTGTTGTGATCAGCGATGGCACCGTATTTTGAGGCCACTGTCCGAAAGAGCTGCAATGGCCCCCGCTTTCCCGAACGTCACGGTGCTGAACCACCCGCTGGTCCAGCACAAGCTCACGTTGCTTCGCCGCAAGGCGACGTCGACGTCCGAGTTCCGCCAGCTGATGCGCGAGTTGAGCCTGCTGATGGCCTACGAGGTCACGCGCGATCTGCCGACGGGGACGGTGGCCATCGAAACGCCAATGGAGGCGATGCAGGCGCCACTGCTGTCGGGCAAGAAGCTATGCTTTCTGTCCATTTTGCGCGCCGGCAATGGCATGCTCGAAGGCATGCTTGACCTGGTACCGTCTGCACGCGTGGGCCATATCGGATTGTACCGCGATCCTGCCACGCTGGTGCCAGTGGAATACTATCTCAAGTTCCCCGACGACATTCAGGAGCGGCTGGTGATCGTTGTCGATCCGATGGTGGCGACGGGTCACTCGGCTGCCGCGGCGATAGCCCGGTTGAAGCAGGCAGGCGTTTCCCAGATCAGCTTTGCCTGTCTGATCGCCGCACCCGAGGGGCTTGGTGCGCTGGCCGATGTGCATCCCGGCCTCCCGGTTTACGTCGCGGCAATCGACCGCCAATTGGACGAACACGGCTACATCTGCCCGGGATTGGGTGACGCTGGCGACCGGCTGTATGGTACGCGCTGACACCGTCGTACAGGCGACGTACCGCATCGTGCTCCTGGCCCTGGTCGCTTGCGGCGCGCTGCTCATCATCGTGCCGCTGTTGCTGACACTGTACCTCAGCCTGTTCGACGAGAAGCTGATCCTGTTTCCGCCGCGCGGCTATACGCTGTCCTGGTACTCCGCCATCGCCCCAAACTTTGGCGGCCCCGTCATCACCAGCCTCAAGCTGGGTGCGTTTTCCGTGATCGGCAGCCTCGCTCTTGGAATCCCGGCTGGCATCGGCCTGTCGCGCCATCGCTTTCGCGGGCGCGGCGCCATCTCAATGCTGCTGCTGGCTCCACTCACCGTGCCTGGTATCGCACTTGGCCTGGCGATCTATGTCGCGCTGGTGGCCATGGATGAACAGCTTGGCAGCATGGTGACCGGTTCGATGATCGGCCTGGTGCTCGCGCATGTCATGATCACAACGCCCTGGGTGGTGCGGCTGTGTCTCGCCAGTCTCGCCAATCACGATCGCGCTGCCGAAGAGGCCGCGGCAAGCCTCGGGGCAGGACCGCTTACGGTGATCTGGCGTGTCACCTTACCGGCGATGCGCGCGGGCATCGTCGCTGCCGCATTGTTTGCGTTTGTAATCTCGTTCGAAAACCTGGAGCTGGCGCTGTTCCTCACCAGCCCGGGCGTCACGACGCTGCCGGTCGCGGTGCTGCAGTACTTGGAGTACCACATCGATCCGCTCGTTTCGGCGATTGCCGTCGCACAAATCGTCGCTATCGCAGCGGTGCTGCTGATTCTTGATCGCTTCGTGCGGCTGGGTCAGGTGGTCCGATGAAGACCGCGGCACTGATGCTGGACAAACTGAGCAAGCGATTCGGCAGCGTGACCGCGGTGGATGAAGTCAGCCTCAATGTGCAGGCCGGCGAACTGATCGTATTGCTCGGGCCGTCGGGCTGCGGCAAGACCACCACGCTGCGCATGATCGCTGGCTTTGTGCCGCCATCAGCGGGCGACATTCAACTCGATGGTTCCAGCATCACGGGGCTGCCACCGCACCGGCGCGAGATGGGCATCGTGTTCCAGAGTTACGCGCTTTTTCCCCATCTGTCCGTCGCGCGAAATGTCGCGTTCGGCCTGGAAATGCGGCGGATGCCGCCGGCGTCCATGCACGCGCGCGTCGCAGAGATGCTGCGTCTTACCAAGCTGGAAGCGTTCGCGTCGCGATTGCCGCGCGAACTGTCCGGGGGTCAGCAGCAGCGAGTGGCCCTGGCGCGTGCGTTGGCAATTCATCCGCGCGTGCTGCTGCTCGATGAACCGCTATCCAACCTGGATGCCGCGCTGCGCCAGGAGATGGCGCGCGAAATCCGCATCCTGCAGCACTCCGGCGGCATCACCACGATCATGGTGACACATGACCAGACCGAGGCTATGGCGCTGGCGGATCGGCTGGTGGTGATGCACGAGGGTCGCGTCCAGCAGATCGGTACGCCCGAACAGGTGCACTCATCTTCCGCCAATCCGTTCGTCGCGCGCTTCATTGGCGGCAGCAACATCGTTGCCGGACGTCTGAGCGACGGCAGGCTTGAACTGGCCGACGGGACGGCGTTCGGCCTGGCCAAAGGTTATGCAGACGAGGGTGCAGTGACGCTTGCCGTTCTGCCCGATAGCGTGCGCCTGGTACCGCCTGGACGCGGCCTGGTCGATGGCGAAGTGGAACTGTGCACCTGGCTGGGCGCGGTGGTGGAGCACGCGGTACGCATCGCGCCGAACCTCAC